>SKVE01000252.1 GCA_007129635.1 Planctomycetaceae bacterium | reverse complement strand
TCGATCCGCGATCTGAACTTGGAAATCTCGCCGCGAGATGACCGAGAACAGCACTTGGCGGCCGACACGGTGAAGGGCAAAGCTTTGCAGTTACAAGGCACCGGTACAGCCGATCATCTGGAGCAGGTGCGATTCGAGGCGTTGTTGCCTGTCGAATCGGGTATTTGGGATCTACGCGGGCAGGTCAGCGGGCTGAAGTTGACTCAGCCCTTGTACCGGGCCATCCCGGCACCGTGGCGTCAGTGGAGCCAGCCGATGCAGTCGGTCGAGGGCCGCGTTTCGTTGGACTTTCACGTCTCGGGCGATTCGCGTACCGAGTCGCCGCCCCGCTTCGCCGTCCAGGGTCAATGGGCTGACGGCCAGATCCGCGATCCGCGGCTGCCCTTCCGTCTGTACGACGGACGCGCCCAATTCCGCTGGGACGATCGGCATCTGGCCATCCAGAACTTCTACGCTCGCAATGGCGCAACCGAACTGGAATTGTCGTGGACGGGGCAAGACTTCAGCGGCAGCAGCCCCATGTCGCTGGAAGCGCGAGCTCGACGCCTGCACCTGGATCAGGCATTCGCTCAAGTCTTGCCATCGGCGCTGGGCGAAGTTTGGCAGGAGTATTCACCGCAGGGAGTGGTCGACGCCGACGTCCAATTGGATTTCGATGGCCAGCATTGGCAGCCTCGCGCCCAGGTGACATGCCACGATGTCTCGTTCGTCTACCGGAATTTTCCCTATCGACTGCAGCGGGCTCGAGGCCAGATCACGCTGGCTCGGGATGTCCTGTCGATCGAACTCGAGGCGGCTGCGAGCGAGCAGACCGTGACCATCAACGGTCGGGTCGACCACGTGACCGGCGCACCGACCGGTTGGTTGGAAATCGCTTGTCCGCGCCCGATTCCGCTGGACGAGAAACTGTTGAACGCCGTGGTCGACACCCAGGCTCGAAGGGTCCTTGAATCGTTGCGTCCGGGCGGAGCCTTGACGGTCGCTGGGCGTTTCGAGCGGCGGCAGCCCGACGGACCCACCCACCGCTTGGTCAAGATCGATTTGCACAACTGCACCATGCGTTACGATCGCTTTGCCTATCCGCTGGGATCGATTCGCGGAACGATCGTCTGGGACGACCGGGGCTGGACATTCCAGAATTTATCGGGGCGTAATCGTAGCGGATACATCGAATGCCACGGCAGTTGGATGCCCACCGACGATGGCGGCAGCCTCCTGACGTTGAACTTCACGGGCACGGAAATCCCTTTGGAAGACGACTTGCGAGATGCTTTGCATCCCAGTGCCCAACGCGTCTGGCGGGAATTGCGTCCGCAAGGTGCTTTGGATCACCTGCAGGTCATGCTGCAGTACCGATCGGCCGTGGATGACCTTTCGATCCAGGTCCAGGCTCGCGAATGGGAAAAGCGATTGCAGGACGAAGGGCGGAGCATCACGCTGATGCCCAAGTCGTTTCCCCAGCGACTGAACGATTTGACGGGAATCATCCGTTACCACGACGGCCAGGTCCAGTTACAGCGGATGTCCGCTCGATTGGAAAACGCCTCGATCAGCCTGGACGGCTGGTGCCGCTTCGAATCGGAGGATCGGTGGCTGGTGGACGTGACGAATCTGGTGATCGAGCGAGCGCGTTTCGATCGGGAATTGGTCAGCGCGCTGCCCAAGGGATGGGGCAAGGCCATCGACCGGCTCTCGCCGCGAGGCGATGTGAGCGTGCACGGTGCGTTGGCGATTCACGGCGCCCAGGGCCAGCCACCCGCCATCTCGTGGGATCTGAATGTGGACTTGGAGAACGTCAGCCTGGTCTGCGGTTTGGCTCTGGAGCAAGTCCACGGCGAAGTGCGTCTGACGGGCAGAAGCATGGGCAACGATTTCTTCAGTCGCGGGGATCTGCAGCTCGATTCACTGATGTACCAGGACCTCCAGCTCACCCAGATCCGCGGCCCCCTGCTGATCCAACCGGATCGAGTCGTGTTGGGGATCGAGGCGGAGGGCGACGAGATCGATGGGGCGCCCCGGTCGTTGGTCGCACAAGCCTTTGGCGGAACGATCTCGGCCGATATCGCGGTCGGGCTGGACGACCAGCTTCCCTTCCATCTACGAGCGGCGTTGGAGGACGGCGATTTGCAGCAGTTCACCACCGAGGTCTCGCACGCCGACCGGGACATCCGTGGCAAGGCCAATGCCGTGGTGAATCTGCGCGGGACGGCTCAAGGTCGCCATACGTGGCGCGGCGACGGATTCGTCCGGCTGTTCGAGGCGGATATCTATGAGGTCCCGGTCATGCTGGCGCTGCTGAAGTTGCTGAGCATCCGGCCGCCCGATCGTACGGCCTTTACCAGCAGCAATATCGATTTCCGCATCCAGGGCGAGCACCTGTACTTTGATCGGATCGACTTTCACGGCGATGCGATCAGTCTGAAAGGGCATGGCGAGATGAACCTGGATCGACAGATCGACATGAAATTTTACACTTTGGTAGGGCGGCGCGAGTGGGAACCGGCCGCGTTGCGCGCGCTGCTGCATCAGGCAGCTCAGCAACTGCTGTTGATCCGCGCGACCGACACCCTGGACCAGCCGCACTTGACTCGCGAACCCCTGCCGATGGTCCGCGAGACCTTGGAACAGTTATTCCCCGAGGCCGCCGCACGAAACCAGGTGAGCTGGCTGAATAGGGAACGGGCACCGTAACGGAAATCACGGGAGAGATGCTGGATGCGATTCACCAAGATGCACGGCGCGGGAAACGACTATGTGTACGTCGATTGTTTCACCCAAGACGTACCCGACGACCTGCCCGAACTGGCGCGGCGGATCTCGGATCGACGTTTCGGCGTCGGCGGGGATGGGCTGATCCTGATCCGACCTTCGGAATCGGCCGATGCGCGGATGCAGATGTTCAACGCAGACGGATCGGAAGCGGAGATGTGCGGCAACGGCATCCGCTGTGTGGCCAAATACGTGTACGATCACGGCTTGTGCCGGCGCGAGCTGTTGCGGATCGAAACGGGTGCGGGTGTGCTGGCAGTACACGTCCAGACGCGTGATGGCCTGGTGCAGCAGGTTCGGGTGGACATGGGGCCGCCGATCCTGGAAGCCTCGCAAATCCCGACCCAACTGCCCGGCTCGCCCGTCGTCGATGTGCCGTTGGAAATCGCCGGACATCGCTGGAACGTCACCTGCGTATCGATGGGCAATCCGCATTGCGTGCTCTTCGTCCCCGAAGCCACGGACGAACTGGTCCTGGGGCTGGGGCCCCGGATCGAAACCGCGCCGGAATTCCCGGCGCGGGTCAACGTCGAATTCGTCGAAGTCATCGGGCCGGGCGAAGTCCGCCAGCGGACCTGGGAACGGGGCTCGGGCGAGACCTGGGCCTGTGGTACCGGCGCCAGCGCCGTCTGCGTCGCCGGCGTGCTGACCGGACGCACCCAGCGACGCATCGTCAATCATCTGCGCGGCGGCGACCTGATCCTCCAATGGAATGACGCCGACGATCGTGTGTCCATGACGGGACCGGCCGAGGAGGTTTTTCAAGGCCAATGGCCTGAGAGTCTTCGGTCGTAACATGCGCGCACGGTGCGCGCATGTTTGTAGGTTGGGACTCTGTCCCGACCGGGTCGGGTCGGAGACCCAACCTACTTGGTTGCGGCCGAGCCGCGTTAGGTTCTAGCACGATAGTCATCTTCGGAAACCTTTTATCACAAACCACGTCCTAGCAAGGATGCACCTTCATGGGTCGACAGAAACTTTGGCAGGGAAAACTGGGTGGTTTGGCGATCTACGCCTTTGTCCGCCGGTGGATGAGCACGCTGGACTACCAGGTCCTGATGTACGATCCGGCGACCGATCCTGCGAACGATGATTTCCAGACGTCGATGATCTTCGTGTTCTGGCATGAGTACATCCCGTGCCCCTTCTATCTGCGCCCGCATTGCGACATCGCCATGCTGCTCAGCCGCCATCGCGATGCCGATTGGTTGTGCGAGGCCGCTCGGCACATGGGTTTTCGCACGGTTCGAGGGTCGACGCGACGCGGCGGGGATGCGGCGTTGCGGGAATTGGCGCGAGCCAGTCGGACGCTGAGCCTGGCGATCACCCCCGATGGTCCTCGCGGCCCACGCCGCTGCCTGGCGCCCGGTTGCATTTTCCTGGCTTCCAAGTTGCAATTGCCGCTGGTTCCCTTTGGGATCGGGTATGATCGACCCTGGCGGATGCCGACCTGGGACCGATTCGCGTTGCCCCGGCCGTATTCTCGGGCTCGCATCGTGACCGGGCCGCGGCTGCATGTCCCGCCCGACCTGGATCGCGAAGGACTGGAATCGTATCGGGTCCATGCCGAAACCGTGTTGAATCGATTGTCGGACGAGGCGGAGCAGTGGGCCGTATCCGGCCAGCGACGGCGAGGCCAGATCCGAGCCTATAGCAGACCGCGTCCTGCCGTCCGGCGGGCTGGTCACAACGACGGTACGTCGAGCCTGTCGATCCGGCTGGCATGAGACCACCATCGGACCGCAAGTCGGTTGGTCGATCCGAAGGAGAAAACATCGTGAAAGTGCTTGTTACGGGAGCTGGTGGGTTTTTGGGCCGATATCTGGTCGAACAACTGGTGGCTCGAGGCGATCGCGTCCGCTGCGTGTCGCGTGGCTTCTATCCGGAACTCGAACCGCTGGGCGTCGAGACTGTCCAGGGCGACCTGCGCGATCCGGACATAGCCTCCGTCGTTTGCCACAGCATGGATGTCGTGTTCCATTGTGCGGCCGTGGCGGGGATTTGGGGGCCTTGGGATCACTTTCATGGTATCAACACCGTGGCCACGCAGAATATCGTTGCCGGCTGCCTGCGAAATCGTGTGGCCCGACTGGTCTACACCAGCAGTCCCAGCGTCACCTTTGATGGCAGCGACCAAGATGGCGTCGATGAATCGGTGCCCTACCCGCGTCGATGGCTGTGCCATTACCAACACACCAAAGCACTTGCCGAGCAACATGTCTTGGAGGTCAGCGGGCAGCAGGGACTATTGACCTGTGCCCTCCGTCCACACCTGATATGGGGGCCGCGAGATGCCCACTTGATTCCTCGACTGTTACAGCGGGCACGCAGCGGCCAACTGCGTCAGGTCGGCGACGGGACGAACCTGGTCGACATGATCTATGTGGACAATGCGGCGGCGGCCCATCTGATGGCGGCCGATGCCCTCGCACCGGGCTCGCCAGTTGCCGGTCGAGCGTATTTCCTGAGCCAGGGCGAGGCGGTGAACTGTTGGGGCTGGATCAATGAAATCCTGGGCTTGGCCGGGCTGCCACCGATCAACAAGACCATTTCTTTTAACGCCGCCTGGCGGATCGGTGGAGTGCTGGAGACCATCTACCGCACGATGGGCTGGACCAGCGAGCCGCGGATGACACGCTTCCTGGCCTCCCAATTGGCCAAAAATCACTATTTTGACATCGGTCGCGCGAAGCGTGATTTTGGCTATGTTCCTCAGGTTTCCACGGCCGAAGGCATGTCGCGGTTGGCGGCGGAGCTATCAGCGAACAAATCGGGAAACTGAGAACCGGGGCGCTTGTCAAGCTCTGTGGAAATGGGTAGTTTCATAGGTTCCGGGTTCGTCGAGTTTTCGGCGGATCGAAGAATCGAGTTGCTGCTCCGCATCGTTGCGTAGCGGGTTCGATCGAGGGCTTGCTGGGAAGGAAATATGGTCGCGACCATTTCGTCGAGTCATTTGCCGGACAATCAACGGATCGTGTTGACGGGGATCGGATTGACGGCACCCAACGGAAACTCGCTGGACGAGTTCCGTGAGAGTCTGTTGAACGGACGTAGCGGAGTATCCGAATACGAGATCCGTTATGTGGGCAAGACATTTGCCGGCATTTGTCGCTTTGACGAACGCCGCTATCAAGCTCGGAAAGACCTGCGTCGCGGGACGCGGGCGGGCAGCGTGGGGGTCTATTGCAGCAACGAGGCGATCGGCGATTCCGGGTTGGATTGGTCGAACATCGATAAATCGCGAGTCGGGATTTATCTGGGGGTCACCGAGCACGGGAACGTCGAGACGGAAAACGAGATCTTCGAGATCAAGGGCTACGATTACGACACCAGTTTCTGGTCCCATCATCACAATCCTCGCACGGTAGCGAACAATCCGGCGGGCGAGGTGGCATTGAACATGGGCATCACCGGCCCGCACTACACGATCGGAGCGGCCTGTGCGGCGGGCAATGCGGGGTTGATCCAAGGCGCGCAGATGCTGCGGTTGAACGAATGCGATCTGGCGCTGTGCGGCGGTGTTTCGGAGAGCATTCGCACGTTCGGGATCTTCGCCAGCTTTCGCAGCCAAGGGGCGTTGGCCGAACACACCGATCCGACGCGAGCTTCCCGGCCTTTCGATATGCAGCGCAATGGCATCGTGGTATCCGAGGGGGGTTGCGTCTACACGCTGGAGCGTCTGGAGGATGCTCGTCGCCGGGGGGCTCGGATCTACGGCGAACTGGTCGGCTATGCGATGAACACGGACGCGACGGATTTTGTGCTGCCCAACCCGGAACGTCAGGCCGAATGCGTCCAGTTGGCGTTGAAGCGTGCGGGACTGGTCCCCGAACAGATCGACATCGTCAGCACGCACGCGACGGGAACGACCAGCGGCGATACGCAGGAATGCGAAGCGCTGCGCCGCGTCTTCGGCAGTTCCGACCGGACCTGCTTCAACAACACGAAGAGCTTTATCGGGCACAGCATGGGCGCGGCCGGAGCTTTGGAACTGGCCGGTAACCTGGCCGCGTTTCAGGACGGGGTGTGCCATGCAACCATCAATGTGGATCAACTGGACCCGGAATGCGAACTGAAGGGGCTGGTATTGAACGAACCACGCGAGCTGAAAAGCCCCACCTACGTCCTGAACAACTCGTTCGGAATGCTCGGAATCAATTCCGTTGTGATCGTCAAACGGTTCTGAACGGTTGTTGTTCGGACGGTTGGTGTACAGTCATGGATGCCGGATGGCGGCGTTCGGAAACGAATCATCTCGAAATACGGAGGCAAAACAGTATGACACCCGCAGCGATTCGTGGGGAGGTTCTGGATATCCTGGAGAATATCGCTCCGGATGAAGATCTGGACAGCCTGCAGGATGACGTCTCTTTCCGCGAACAACTGGAGATGGACAGCATGGATTTCCTGGATATCGTGATGGAGCTGCGCAAGCGGCACCGGATCCAGATCCCGGAAGAAGATTATGGCCAACTGGCCAGCATGGCCAGCACGGTCGAGTACTTGACGCCGCTGATGAAGGACATTTAGCGCCGTTTTTCAGCTTGGAAGCTGATCCGTGGGGTGCGAACCAACGATTGCTGATGTACGACACGATCATCATCGGCGCGGGGATGTCAGGCCTGGCGGCCGGGATCCGGCTGGCCTACTACGACCAGCGGGTCTGCGTTCTGGAGCGTCACTATACCATTGGCGGACTCAATTCGTTCTATCGTCTGCGCGGACGCGATTACGATGTGGGACTGCATGCCGTGACGAACTTCACGCCGAAGGGAACCAAGAAGGGGCCCTTCGCCCGGCTGTTGCGGCAGTTGCGGTTCCGTTGGGATGACTTCACGCTGGCTCCGCAAATCGGATCGGCGATCCGGTTCCCAGGCCTGGAACTGCAGTTCAACAACGACATCGGGTTGCTCGAGTCTCAGATCGCCGCTCGATTTCCTCACGAGAAAGACCGTTTCCAGCAACTGCTGCGCGAACTGGTCGACTACGACGACCTGCAGCAGGAACACTTTAACATGTCGGCTCGCCAGGTCTTGAGCCAGACGTTGCGAGATCCGCTGTTGATCGAAGCGCTGCTGTGCCCGCTGATGTGGTACGGGAATCCTTGCGAGCGGGATATGGCGTTCGGCCAGTTCTGCATCATGTTTCGCAGCATCTTCCTGGAAGGCTTTGCCAGGCCGTTTCGCGGCGTGCGTCCGATCCTGCGGAATCTGGTCAAACGATTCCGTTCGTTGGGCGGCGAATTGCGTTTGCGCAGCGGGGTCAACCAGATCGTCGTCCAGGATGGCCGTGCCGTCGGCGTCGTGCTGGACGACGGCCAGCAGATCGAGGCGCGGCGGATTCTGTCGTCCGCCGGTTACGTCGAAACGATGCGATTGTGCGACGATGTCAGTTGCGTCCGCACGGATCAGGCCGGCCAACTGTCGTTCGTCGAATCGATTTCGATCCTGGACAAGCAGCCTGCGGAATTGGGCTACGATCGGACGATCGTCTTCTTCAACGATTCGGATCGATTCCACTGGCAGACGCCTCACGAGGATCTGTGCGACGTGCGGACCGGGGTGATTTGTTCGCCGAATAACTACGCTTACGATCCGTCCGACGGCCAGTTGCCCGATGGGGTGATCCGGATCACCGCGCTGGCCAGTTTCGAACGCTGGACGTCGCTGGCCGAAGAGCCGTATCGGCTGGAGAAACTGCATTGGTACGACCGCCTGGCCGAATCGGCGGTGCGTTTCATGCCCGATTACCGGGCGCACGTGATCGATACCGACATGTTCACGCCCAGCACCATCCGCCGCTTTACCTGGCACGACAACGGTGCCGTCTACGGAGCGCCCGAGAAACGGCTGGATGGCACCACGCATCTGGAGAATGTGTTCCTGTGCGGTACCGATCAGGGATTCGTCGGGATCATCGGATCGATCGTCAGCGGGATCTCGATCGCCAATCAGCACTGTTTAAAGGACTGAGACGCCGCCATGCCCAAAGACTTCCTGAAAGACGCTCGAGAGCGTTACGATGTGATTGTGATCGGTTCCGGATTGGGGGGTATGACCGCCGCGAATGTGCTGGGACGCGCCGGCTATTCCGTTTTGCTGCTGGAACAGCACTACAAGCTGGGCGGGCTGGCCACCTGGTTCAAACGGCCGGGAGGACACATCTTCGATATCTCGCTGCACGGGTTTCCCGTCGGGATGGTCAAAAGCTGCCGCCGCTATTGGAACCGCGAGATCGCGGACCGTATCGTCCAATTGAAGAACATTCGCTTCGATAACCCCATGTTCTCGCTGACCACGACCTACGATCGTCACGACTTCACGCAGCTACTGGTCCAGCGTTTCGGGATTGACCCGGCGACCGTCCAGGCGTTCTTTGACGCGGCGCGTGGCATGAACTTCTACGACGACCAACAGATGACGGTCGGCCAGTTGTTCCAGCGGTTCTTCCCGGGCCGCGATGACGTGATCCGGCTGCTGATGGAGCCGATCGTGTACGCCAACGGATCGACGCTGGAAGATCCGGCCATCACCTACGGCATCGTGTTTTCGAACTTCATGTCCAAGGGCGTGTACATCTTCGAAGGCGGTACCGATCGGCTGGTCCAATTGATGCACGATGAATTGAAAAGCAACGCAGTCGATGTGCGCATCCGCTGCGACGTCGAAAAGATCCTGATGGCGGGCGGTCAAGTCCAGGGGGTGGTGGTCAACGGCCGCACGATCCACGCTTCGGCCGTGGTCTCCAACGCCAATCTCCGGTCGACCATCTTCCGCATGGTCGGCGAACAGAATCTTGACCCCGCCTTTGAGCTTGGCCATCCCGAGAATATTTTCACTCTCGGCAGAAGCGCCCAGGGAAGGAGGGGCCTCAATTTCCGCCGCCGCGATATTGACCACCTCGGAAACCGCGTCAACCACCATCCCCACCTGCACAGTACTGTTGCGCCCCTGAACCTCCACCACGAT
>SKVE01000633.1 GCA_007129635.1 Planctomycetaceae bacterium | reverse complement strand
TTTTTTATTTTTTCCTGGCGGGATTCCCAGGCTTTGACCTCCTTGCGGTCGTTGGTCTTCAGCCGTTCGCCGGTGTCGACGAGCCATTTCATGTGTTCCGAAGTCCCAGGCACTGACGTCCCATCCCTGATCTAGTTGCCCTTCAATCTCAACAGCTCGTCGTCCAGCCCGTAGTCCGCGCAGCTTGAACTCGGGCACGACCAGCCCGGCCTCGATGGTTTTGCCGAGGCCCACTTCGTCAGCCAGCAGCACCTGGCCGTCGGTGGTACCGGTGGCCCCTTCGAGCACCTCGGCCACCTTGGCTGCAGCCGCCACATAGGCAATGCGCCCAGCTTCGATCTCCGGCTGCAGGTCGGCACTCAGCGGCCGCAAGGCGGAGCGGGGCACTCGCACCACCGCGTCCTGGTTCGGCAACCAGACACGGCACACCGTCTGCCCCCACAAGGTCTGTTCTTCGAGACACAAGCAGGCGCTGTTATGAACGATCGAATAGAACCACGAATGCACACCAATGACTGTTTGTCCAATTTTGATTCGTGTTTATTCGTGTCCATTCGTGGTTCAGTCCTCGCATGAGGTGGTTGCGCGGCAAAAATTGTCAGCATCAGCTCAGAATCATCAAGAAGCCTGTATTCCGGTTTTCTTCCCGATAACTTTTCGCTTTCGGTGATGATGATCGGCACCCCCTCACCGCACATAGGGTCACCGCCATTGTTGAAGGGGCGGTCAACTGGAGCGGCGTTAAGCAACTCATCGAGTTTCTCCGCAAGCACCGTGTGTTGCTTGGTCCGCTCTTCGGCACTGATCGCTTGGACGACCTTTCGAAAGCTGGCCTTATCATCTCTTATGCCGGATTGGACAAGCCGAATGAGTAAATCCGCTCTTGCCATTATTCGCTTCCCATTCTTGTGATCACGCGGGGATGATACCACCTCGCGACGTGGCACGGAATCGGCGGCTGTCGGTTCAGCCAGCGCCTAGACGCGTCTCGACGCGGCGGATGGCATCGCGGACATCGCAATCGCCGTAGCCCAGTTGGATTTTCCGGCCATCGGCCACCCAGGTCTCGACTTGTTTTTGAGCGGAGATCACCGTGCTGTGGCTGCGGCGGCCGAAATATTCGCCGATCTCTACAAACGCCGCGCGGGTGTATTTTCGAGCCAGCCACATGGCCAGCATCCGCGGTTGACTCAACCCACGCGACTTTCGCCCCGATTGCAGGCTCTTGACATCGATCCCGAAAACGTCGCAGACGGCCGACTGGATATCCTCCAGTTGCACCACGCGCCGCGTCATGCAAAAGAAATCGCTGAGTGCCGTTTCTGCCAACCGAAGATCGATCTTTTGCCCCAATGCCTCGGAAGTCGCTACCAACCGATTCAGCGCACCGGCGATCAGCCTGGCATCGCCACTGACCTGAGCCGCGATCAACTGCAGAACCGGTTCGGGAATCTGCCGTTCATGTTGGGCGGCCATTCGGCGCGCGATGCCCAACCGAGTCGTTTCATCGGCCGGATCGATACTGCATACCAGTCCGCTCGAGATTCGCCCGATCAACTCGCCGCCCAGCGCTTCCAGTTCCGAGGGAGATCGATCGGCGCTCAGAACCACTTGCCGGCCTTGGCGAAGCAGCGAATCGACCGTGTGCAGCAATTCGACGATCGTCGCCGCTTTGCCTTTGAAGAACTGCAGATCGTCGATCAGCAGCAGTTCGACATCGCGGTACTTCCGCCGAAAACTGGGCAAGCCCGAACCGCGGAGCGCTTCGAGAAACGAACTGGTGAATTGTTCGGACGACAACATCACCACCCGTCGCAAGACGCGTTGGCGGCGAGCGGCCGAGGCGATGCCCTCCAACAAATGCGTCTTGCCGATCCCCGGCGGCCCGTACAAGAACAGGGGGGTGATCCGTCCCGGCCGCTGGACCACTTGCTGAGCCCCTGCGTAAGCCATTTGGTTCGTGTGGCCGACTACGTAGTCTTCCAATGCGAACAGACGGCGACCAACCGAAGCGATCGATCGATTGCCACTTTCTTGCCGATCCGGTTGACCAGCCGACGTGCTTGCGGCAGGGGCGGATGATGCCGATCGACTCGCGGGCTGGGACCGCGAGCGGCGTCCCTGGGCAGCCGATGCGGCCGCCTGTTCATTCAACCGAAAGGTGACGGTGGCCGCCGAGCCGCTGATGGCAGTGCACAATTCTTCCAGGTCTTGCCGGAACATGCACCGCAGGCGATCCATCAGAAACTGGTCTCGCGCCAGGACCAAGCATGTCCGGTTGCGAAACTCAAGCTGTGTGCCGTCGCCGAACCACAACTCGAAACGCTCTGTGCCGATACTTTCGGCCAAGGCGGCTCGCAGGGCCGAAACGACTTCCTTATCGCTTTTGCTCACGTTCAAACGCTTCCTCTGCGCGTACCGCTACCATCGTACTGGGGACGTGCGATGACAAGCACTCACGAGCTTGCCCCGACGACCAATGGGGATGGTAACGAGATTCCTTCTGAACGACCCTGCCGACACGACCGCCGGTCGGCAACTGCTGGCTCAACCACCAGCGAAGAGCCCCGATTTTACGCCTGCTAGCACTGCTGTCAAATCGATCTTGCATGGTCCCCGAAGAATTTCTCGAACGGCTCCCTATCGGCCGCTCTACCACCGATGAATCTTAACATTTTTGGCTCTTCGCGAAAGCCACGTCGCAGAAAAAAGCGGTTGCGACCCTGGTGGAAAAGATGTCGGACAAAACCACAAAACCGTTCCAAATGGCCCCGAAAACTGATTCGTAAACTCAAGTGGCATAAGGACTAACGTCACCGCCCGTCGCCAGTCGGCGAAAGAACACGCCGCGTCGGGACGCCGGATCGAAGCCCATCGAGGCGTAAATGGCGATCGCCGGATCGTTTTCAGCATCCACGCCGGCAACCACTGCGGGCAACCCACGATCCCCTGCAGTATCCAGCGCATATCGCACCATGATTCGGCCACCACCCCGACCCCGATACTCGGGCACCAAACCGAAGTACAGCAACTCACCAACCTGGCAATCCCCGCGTGCTGTCATCAACAGGCATCCGGCCTGATTCTGGCGGTACCGAGCCAGATACCACATTTGGTCGTCGCCAAAACCCACCTCGGCGAATCGCCCTAGCATCGCCTGGATCGAGCCGACTTGGGGAAGATTCGGGAAATCCCGAGATCCGATCAGCGTGCGATTGAAGACGTCAGGCAAATCGTCCCCGTCGCCCAACGCACAGGGTTCCAAGGTCCAATCTCCAAGCTGGGGCGACACATCATCGCCACCAACGGAACGGGTCAGGACCAGCAGATCCCCGGTGCGTTGAAATCGGACCGATCGCGCGCAAGCATGGAGCGCGGTTGCATCGATGGGCAGATAGATCATGGCCAGTTGAACGCGACGATCGCCCAATTGGGTCGCTGCATGCTGCAACAACGCAGTGGCCAACCTCGGATCGAATCGCCCGTGACAGGTCGGCGGTAAAACGTCGGCCGTTCCATCCCGATGAATCCGAGCAGCGATCGCGCCTCGGTAGCACCCGCGATGATAGGCGCGCAGCCCCAGCCATCGACCGGCCAGCCCAAATCCGTCCGGCCACGTCACGAAGTCCGCATCGCCCAAACGGCAAAAATCCCCCTGGACGGGCGTCTGACGAAACCAGGCAGACGCCCGCTCGGAGGACAGATCGTTGACATCGATGTCCAATCCACTCGGATCAGCAGTCGCCATGTGGCAATTCGAGCTACTTCCAAGCGAACGTCTGGTCGGTCAACTGCTCGTAGGCTTCGATGTATTTGGCTCGAGTCTTTTCCACGATTTCTTCCGGCAATTCGGGTGGCGCACTATTCTTATCCCACCCCGCTTCGGTTAAATAGTCGCGTACGAACTGCTTGTCGAACGAGGGTTGTCCTTTGCCGGGCTGGTATTGATTGGCGGGCCAGAACCGCGAGCTGTCGGGCGTCAGCACCTCGTCAATCAAGATCAACTGGCCCTCTACCAACCCCCATTCGAACTTGGTGTCGGCGATCAGGATGCCCTTGGATCGCGCGTATTGGGCACCGCGCAGGTAAATGTCGATGCTGCGTTGACGAAGCTCTTCCGACAGTTCCTTCCCGACGATCTCGACCATCCGCTCGAAAGAAATGTTGATGTCGTGACCCGTTTCCTCTTTTGTCGCTGGCGTGAAAATGGGCTCGGCCAACTGCGAGCACTGTTGCAACCCCGCCGGCAGGCTGATACCACAGACCTGTCCGTTCTGTTGGTACTCCTTCCAACCCGAGCCGTCCAAGTAGCCTCGAACCACACATTCGATGGGCACCACCTGACATTTCCGCACGATCATGCTGCGTCCTTCCAGCGATGGACGAGCGGATTCGTCGGGGAGCACGATTTCCCCCAAATCGGACGACAGTAGATGATTGTCCGTCTTTAAGAAGTCGAACCAAAAGTCGCTGATTTGCGTGAGCACTCGGCCTTTATCCGGAATCGGCGTCGGCAGCACCCAATCGAACGCGCTGATCCGATCGGTGCTGACCATCAGCAAGCGATCCCCCAGATCGTAGATGTCACGTACTTTGCCTCGCCGCAACGGCCACCCTGATAAAGTTGTCTCTGAAACGGCTTCTCTCGTCATCCTGGGTCTCCTTGGATTGAATGGGCTTTCGCGTGGCAATATAGCCGCCGTTGCACCATTTGCGCAGGGGGCATCGATCTGGACTGCCCTTCGCCAACCGTTTGAATTGTGGCTATACTGTGGCTAGATTGTCGCGGTTCCAGGCGACGAACCCCGTCGGTCGAGGGGTATTTCATCGACCTTTTCGCCGCCGCTAAGCAAACGAACCGGAGAGGATGTTGCTCATGGGACTGATGCGTTTCCACCTGCCTGAGCGGGAACGCGTGACGCGAGAAGCCATCCAGCGTTGTTACGTCACCGGATTGGACTACGTTCCCACGCCAGCCAACAAGTCCTGGGATGGCGAGGGTGCGTTGCGCATCGAACGGGAAATCGATGAATCCGGCTGTTTGCATATCCTGTGGGACGTCGAGGGCCACGGCACGCTGTTGCTATCGACAGCCAGCTTGATGGAACGTTTGCGCCCGTATCTGCTGCCAGTCGAATTGGCTCGTGGCACACTGAACCGTTTGCGGACCAAAGCGGCTGTGTGGAAGGTGGCCGGTCTGGAAATCAATGCCTCGTTGGCCGCAGACATCGACCAGGGAATCCGGAGCTTTATCCAGGCGGCGACCAGCCAGGATCAGCCCCTGGTCGCGGCTCAAAGGGCGGAGGACGCGATCCGCGTCGCCTTGGATGCGATCGAGGGGCTCAACCAGCAGTATGCCCACCAGGTGCTGGACCGGCGCCGACAAACCTCCTCGCCCCTGTCGACGTTGCTGGCTGGGAATCTAGGCGAACAGATCATCCCCGAAAATTTGGAACCCATGTTCGCAGCCGCTTTCAACTCGGCGGCAGTCCCTTTGAATTGGCGAGCCATCCAACCCGAACCGAACCAGTACGATTGGTCGGTTGCCGATCATCAGTTGAAACTGTGCCTTAGGCATCGAGCCAAGGTGATCGCTGGCCCACTGATCCGATTGGATCGGCAGAGCCTACCCGATTGGGTCGAGCAACGGAGCTGGGAAGCCGACTGGTTTGCGGAACAAATCCAGCGTTTCATCGCCGATACCGTCAAACGTTACAAAGGCCAAGTTCATCTGTGGCATTGTTCGGCGGCTGCCAACCTGCCGTCAGAACGGCTATCGGACGAACTGCGAGTCCGAATCATGGTCATGGCCCTGGAAACAACCAGACGATGCGACCCTCGAACCCCCGTAATCGTCAGTTTCGATCAGCCATGGGGCGAGTATGCATCGCAGCAACCGGTAGCACTACCGCCGACGCATTTCGCCGAACTGCTGATCCGCGCGGAATTGGGGCTATCGGGAATCGGCTTGGAGCTGAACCTGGGATACTGGCCCGATGGCAGTCTGCCCCGTGATGTGCTGGAGATCGGCCAGTTGATCGACGAGTGGAGTCTGCTCGGGCTACCGCTGATCCCCATCCTGTCGATTCCCAGCGCATGCGAGGCGGACTCGCTGGCCAGTCGGTCGGCAGCCAGTCCGATCCGGTCGCTTCGGAGCGATTGCCCGTCGATGGACAGCCAGAAACGCTGGGTAGAGCTGCTGCTTCCGATGTTGGTGGCAAAGCAGTCCGTCCAGGCCATCCTTTGGAATCAGGTGTTCGATTCTGCGATCCACCGTTTCGCACACGGCGGTTTGTTTGATGCTTGTTCCAAACCCAAGCCGTCGCTCGGTTCGGTCATCGCTTTGCGACGCGATTACTTGCCGTAGCATGTTCAAGCGGAGAGTAGCTTCTGGTGGAAAGTATCCATGACATTCCCGAAGTGCGTGGCTTGGACGCGCGGACCCAGTTGATTCGCATTCCGGACCAGCAGGACGTGCCTCTTACGCCGCGAGTGCGGCAGATCATCGACACGGCCGAATTCCGACGCTTGTCGCAGATCAGCCAGTTGGGCCTGGTGTCCCTGGTCTACCCGGCGGCCCATCATTCACGATTCGAGCATTCGCTGGGCGTCTACCGGATGACGCTGCTGTATTTGAAGCAACTGGCCCACGACCCCCGCTTCTCGGCGGCCATCGGGCGCCGCGAGGCCGAATTACTAATTGTGTCCGCGTTATTGCACGACTTGGGGCACTGGCCTTTCTGCCATGCCATCGAGGACATGAATCTGCCGGGGGTACCCGAGCACGAGTTGTTCGCCAACAGTTTTATCCTGGAAGGCGAGATCGCGGACACGCTTCGCGATCTGTGGCAGATCCACCCGCGCGAGGTGGTATCTCTGTTGTCCGAGACGCCGCGTGATCTGCCATCGGGGATCTTGCACAGCATCCTGTCCGGCCCGATCGACGTAGACAAAATGGATTATCTGGTCCGCGACAGCCTGCACGCCGGGGTGCCGTACGGCCGGAACTTCGACCAGCAGCGGCTGATCGGCAGCCTGTGTCTGAACCAGGCAGGCAACGGCTTGGCGATCAGCGACAAGGGGCGGGCGGCGGCCGAGATGATGGTCTTCGCTCGGTATGTGATGTTCAGCGAGGTCTACTGGCACCACGCGGTCCGTGCGGCCACCGCCATGTTGCAGCGAGCCTTTTTCGAGATGGTGGATCAACTGGACCTGGACCCGTTGTTCCGTCGCACCGAGCCGCGAATGATCAGCCAGTTGTGCCGAACGGCCCGAGGCGGGCCGGCCGCCGATCTGCTGGACGGTCTGTTCGGTCCCGTGCGGCGGCTGTACAAGCGGTTGGCTCAGTTCAGTATCTTCGAACACCGGCATTGGTACGAGCAACTGGCACGGCGGCCGGTCCCCTGGCTGGTGCGATGCAGCGAGGTCTTTGCCGACCGGATCAGTCGGCGGTTGGGCCGCCGCGTCGCTCCGACCGAAGTGTTATTCGACGCACCGCCGATGAAGCTGGAAGTTCAATTCCAAGTAGAGATCTTCTTCCCCAAAGAACCCTGTTACCGCCCGTTAGGCGAGGTGTCGCCTGTCGTCAGCACGTTGGCTCGCAAACAATTCGACGACTACGTCAAACGCGTTCGCATCTTCGTCCATCCTCGGTTAGCCGAGGATCTGCGGGGCCGGTCCGACGTCTTTATCTGCCTGGAGGAAACGCTGCAGGAATTGGCGACGACCGCGTAAAAAGAGGCGGATCCGCCGGTTGTGGTCCTTGCGGGTGCCGGGCGGGAAATGGCCGACAGCTACCCTTTACGTGAACCGTCAGGCTGGTAGGATGGTCGACATAGAGAAGTGCACGATTCTTATCAGGTGGGATCATTCAAGGCAAAAAGTAGTGACGAACTCAACGATCGAGGCATCTTCGGTAACAATGGCAGGTCGGCAGCAAGGGTTGCGGCTGGCCTTGGCCGCCGCTCGGACCGCAGCAGAAAACCGTGGCCAGGACCTGGTGGTCCTGGACATGCGCGAGCTGACTTCGTTCTTCGACTACTTTGTCATCGCGACCGGAGCCAGCCGAAGGCAGTTGCATGCGATGAGCGAAGAGATCGATCGAGTCCTGGAAAAGGAATTGGGCGACCACCGGATGGGCATCGAGGGCTATCAGGAATGCCGCTGGATCTTGCTGGACTACGGCGATGTATTGATCCATCTGTTCGATGCTCCGACGCGGGCCTTTTACGACCTGGAGCAACGCTGGGGCGAGGCCAAGCGGGTGGATCTGACCGAACTGCTGGCGGACATTTAGGCAAAGGATGCCCAGCATGAACATTCTGGTCGAATTGCGGCTTCGATTCCAGCCGGCGCTCGAGGGGCTGGTCGACGATCCGGCCGATCTGCTGGAACTGATCCGCCCGGCTCAGGATCCGCAATTTGGCGACTATCAGGCGAACGTGGCGATGCCGTTGGCGAAACGGCTGGGCCGACCACCGCGCGATGTAGCAGACCAAATCGTCCGGAATCTGCAGGTAGCCGACCTGTGTGACCCGCCCGAAGTGGCGGGGCCGGGCTTCATCAATCTGCGGTTGCGCAACGATTGGCTGGCCGAACAACTGCAGCAAATCTCGACGGCCCAACGGCTGGGGGTCCCGGCGGTGGACGATCCGATGACGTTCGTGCTGGACTACTCGTCGCCGAATGTGGCCAAACCGATGCATGTCGGGCACATCCGATCGACGGTCATCGGCGATTCGCTGTGCCGCATCCTCCGGTTCCTCGGGCACCGCGTGATCAGCGACAATCACCTGGGAGACTGGGGCACCCAGTTTGGCATGATCCTGTACGGCTACAAACATTTTCGGGACCAGCCGCATTTCGCTCAGGCGCCCGTCCAGGAACTCAGCCGCTTGTACAAGCTGGTCAGTCAGTTGGTCGAATATCACCAGCTTCGCCCGACGCTACCCGAATTGCAATCGCAGTTAGCGCAGCGCATCGAGATCCTGGACCAGCAGCAGGCGCTGAGCCAATCCGCGGATGGGGCGGAACAGAAGCGAGCTGCAAAACGGTTGCGCAGCTTGAAGAATCAGGTCGAGGAAATGCGCGACAAGGTAGCGGCTGCGGAAAAAAAAGTGGCGGCCGTCGAAGAATCGCCCGAGTTGCATCGTCTGGCGGAACAGCACCCAAAGATCGGCTCGGCCGTGTTGGAAGAGACCGCGCGATTGCACGCCGGTGACCCGGAGAACATCCGTTTGTGGCATGCTTTTTTGCCCGTGTGCCGCGAGGAGATCCAAAAAACCTACGATCGGCTGGATGTCCGCTTCGATTACGAATACGGGGAGAGCTTCTATCAAGACCGTCTGGCGGAAGTGGTCGATCGGTTCCGCCAGTGCGGGCTGGCTCGGATCAGCGATGGAGCCGTCTGCGTCTTCCTGGATGGATTCGAGGCGCCGATGATCATCCAAAAGAGCGACGGGGCGTACCTGTACGCCACCACCGATCTGGCCACGATCGATTTTCGGATGCAGACGTTCCAGCCGGATGCGATCCTGTATGTGGTGGACCATCGCCAGCAAGACCACTTCCAGAAACTATTCGCCGCCGCTCGATTGGTCGGTTACGACCAGGTCGACCTGCAACACATCTCGTTCGGAACCGTCTTGGGCGAGGACGGCAAGCCTTACAAGACGCGAGCCGGCGATACCGTGGGACTGGAAGGCTTGCTGGACGAGGCAGTGCGCCGCGCCTACGCCGTAGTCGCGGCCAACGATGA
>SKVE01000783.1 GCA_007129635.1 Planctomycetaceae bacterium | reverse complement strand
CATTTGTCCCCTGGGCCCGCCGCAGTCGAACGACTGTTCCGCCTGACCAAGACGGAAGACTCGGAGTACCTGACGTTGGATCTTCTGTTAGTGACGGTCCATGACGACCTTCTGATGGCTGACCGAGAGGCGTTTGAAGTGGGCGGACGAACGATGTGGGTAGTCTCTCGACGCGGGCTGATCGAGATGAAACGGTGTGCTGGTAGAGCACAGGACCTGGCGGATATCGCAGCCCTGGAAGCGGAGTCTCCAAAGCCATGACGCCGGACTACAAGTCGCTCAGCCGAGGCCATTCCCGTGACATGTCATCGGGTACCATCGACAGTAGATTGGACAAAGTCGCCGACCTGTACGAACTGTGGAAACTGCTGCGCACGGCGAAATGTCTGGATGGGAGCGAACCGCCAACGGAAGCGAATCAGCGCGATCTAGCGGATCGTCCTGATTCGGAATCACATCGAAGTGGGAGCTGAATCGATGCGTATCGCTCACGTTATCACTCGGATGATCATCGGTGGAGCCCAAGAGAACACCCTGTTGTGTTGTCAGGATTTGATCCGCCAGTACGGCGACGACGTGTTATTGGTCACCGGGCCGGCGCTGGGACCCGAGGGCGACTTGCTGGGGCAGGGCAGGGCAGGGGGGGTGCCGCTGGTGATGGTGCCGTCGCTGCGCCGATCGATTCATCCATGGCGGGACATCGCCAGTTATCGAACGCTCTGGCGAGTGCTCCGCGACTTTCAACCGGATGTCGTTCATACCCACAGCGCCAAAGGCGGATTCCTGGGCCGGCTGGCAGCGGATGCTTTGCGAGTGCCTGCGATCGTGCACACCGTGCATGGCGCGCCGTTCCATCCTTACCAACCGTGGTACGCTCGCCAGTTGTTTCGCTGGTGCGAGGTCTATGCCGCGCGGCGCTGCCATGCCATCGTCAGCGTCGCCGATGCCATGACCGATCTGCTGGTTCAAGCTCGCGTGGCGCCGCGAGAAAAATTCAGCACGGTGTACAGCGGCATGGACGTCGAACCCTTCCTGCAGGCCGATCAGCACCGCGAAGCCATCCGTCGCGAGTTGGGGTTCTCCGAAGAACATTTCGTCATCGGCAAGATCGCTCGATTGTTTCACCTGAAAGGCCACGACGACCTGATCCAGGCGGCTCGGCCTGTCGTCGCTCAATGCCCTCATGTGCGTTTTCTGCTGGTCGGCGACGGCATCCTGCGCCAGCAGCTTCAGCAGCAGATCGCCCAGGCAGGCTTGACCCACGCCTTTCACTTCACCGGACTCGTCCCCCCAGACCGGGTCCCTGGCCTGCTGGGTGCCATGGACATGCTGGTCCACGTCAGCCTTCGTGAAGGCTTGGCCCGCGCCCTGCCGCAGGCCCTGATCGCCGGTCGACCGGCCGTCAGTTACGACATCGACGGTGCGGCAGAAGTTGTCACATCTGGCGAAACAGGGTATTTGATCGCCCCTCGGGAGATAGGTGATTTAGCCGCGGCGATGATCCGATTGGCCGAAGACCGTGAGCTGTGTCATCGTCTGGGGCAGCATGGCCGCGAGCGGTTTACCGCTCGGTTTGATTATCGGACGATGACCGCCCAGTTGCGTCAGATCTACGAGCGGTTGCTGGGGTAGGGCAGGGGGGCGCATGCGGTTCGAGGCCCCCAAGTTGCGTATCACCGTCGGTACGAGCCTCGCAGGACCGTCTGCACGGGGGGCAGGAGTCGTTTTCAGCCGTCTGCACGAATTGCAGCACTTTTGCCGAAGGTTCCGATCGTTTAGACTGGGGTTCGTTTGTCGGAGGCTCTGGTTGGAAAGGTAGTTAACGTGACGAAAGCTCGTGATTTTGTCGGTCCCTATCGATTGGCTCGACTGATACGTACGGGACATTCCTGCTACGTCTGGGAAGCGGTCAAGGAAGATTCGAAGGAGCGTTTCGCCCTGAAGATGCTGCGTTCTGACGTGGCCAAGGACCGTGATGAGATCAAGCACTTGAAGCACGAATGGGAGGTCGCCAAGGACCTGCACCACCCCAACGTCATCCGCGTCTACGATTTTTTGACCGAATATCATTCGCCGTTTTTGGTCTTGGAGTTGTTCAGTGCTTTGAATCTGAAGCAGGTGTTGCGCGAGGGCCCCGAGCCGCTCGCTTACCTGGCGGAAAAGATCATCCAGCAGTCCTGTCATGGACTGCACTACCTGCACCAACGGGGCTGGGTTCATTGCGACATCAAGCCGGACAACATGCTGGTCGACGATGACGGCAACGTGAAGGTGATCGACTTTACGATCTCCCAACGATCCAAACGCAACCTGCTCAGTTTCCTGGGCTTCAAACAGCCGATACGCGGGACGCGCAGCTACATGTCCCCCGAGCAGATCCGCGGTGAAACGCTGGACGGCCGCAGCGACATCTACAGTTTCGGATGCGTTATCTTCGAATTGCTCGGCGGTCGCCCCCCCTTCACCGGGTCGTCGCCCAACGAGTTGCTGGAAAAGCATCT
>SKVE01000797.1 GCA_007129635.1 Planctomycetaceae bacterium | reverse complement strand
CTGAATACCCCCGTCGACCCATGGCGTCCCGGTCTTCCAACAACAGCGGTTGACCCACAGACGCGCCTCACGATTGTCCAAACAGCCGATCACAACATCCGCATCGCGGAACACGCCCAATCCGACATCGGTCATCACATTGCCATGGCAAGCGATGATCTTCACATCCGGATTCAAATCCCGGATCGCTTCGGCCGCCACCTCGGCTTTCCGCCGCCCCTGATCACGAACTCGAAACAGGATGCTGCGGGTCAGGTTGGCGATCTCGATGCGATCGAAATCCACCACGTAGATCCGGCCGACCCCGACCAGTGCCAGATTCTTCAGCACCTCGTTACCCAACGCACCGGCGCCGACCACCAAGATACGGGCATTCCTCAATCGCCGCTGGTCCCACCAGGGAATCAGCCGCAAACGGGCATAACGGTCGTCGTCATCGATCCACATCTGGTCGCCGCTCATGATTCTCCGCCGTCGCGCATCCCCTGTGCCTCTCGTTCCTCTCCCAGCGCCGAAGGTGCCGCGGCGAGCTTCCTTCGCGACATCGGCCTAGTCGATGTAAAGAATCTCCGGGCTACCAACCGGGTCGTCGGGTTGCAAGATCAATTCCGCGTCAACGATCTCCAGCGTATCGTCCAGAATACGAATGGGCGAATCGTCGGAAATCGGGTGATCGACACACGAGACCGGCACCAGTTCCTGCAGCCGCAACGGACGTGGATCGATCGGGAAGGTGAACGTCGTTTGACCTCGAACCCAATGAGCCGCTTCGCGGTTATACGGGCTGTCCACGTCATAGTTGCGATAACGGATCATGTCCCAAAGCATTTCACACAACTGGTCCAATTGCAGGCTGGGTGCCCAATAAGTGCTGTACCCACCCAAGCAGACAATCCCGTTGGACGAGATGTTTGGATGATAGATGGGCGTCTTCCAGACCAATTCGGGTATCTGCCGCGGATAGTCAGCCCCCAGACGAACTAGCACCTGATGGTGTTCACAGACCAACACCTCGGGACTGCCTTCCGGTCGGTACAGGCCGCGCCCTTGAAACGTGATTAAATACGCCTCGGGCGGCTGGACCGTCCCCGAACAGTAAGCCACGTAATCGAAAACCGGGCTGGTCGCCTTTAATTGCTGGAGCGCTCTCTGATCGCTGCATAGCCGACGGTATCGAGGCGAATGGCGGATGCCTGAACCTGCGACGATTTCAGGGTACACGATCAGATGATCCCCATCGCGGACGTGTGCCTCTGGCAACGTCTGCTCTTCGCGTAAACGTCGGCTACCCTCCTTGTGGTCCAAGCTGTAGGACATCGGCTGGCCATCGGGCCCCATGACAGGCAGGTTCATCTTTGTCACGATGTTTGGCAGAATCCGCCGGACAACCACCGAATCGGCGATGATTGCTTCCACCGATTTGGCGCCCGTCTGGTCCAGAAACGTCACCCGAGTCCCCCGACGTTGAGCTCCTATCTCCGGAACCGTCATCGATTGATACTCCTGCTACTCCGAGAAAACTGGCGGGGACAGATTAGAAACCCGCGGATCGTACCCACTGTTGGCGTTATTCGTCAGCCAAGCCGTCTTCTTGCCCAGCCGATCGATTCGCGTGAACCCATTGTACCAGGACGCGTCGCCGGGAAACACCAGGAGAGACCCCAAACCCAGCACTTCCTGGGGGATCTTCTTCGATAGGTGCCATCCATCTATCTGATAGGGATGCGGGTGGCGTTCAATTCGTCTTTGCTTCAATCAGGTGTCGATTTGCACTGTTCGCGGGGTGAAGACGTCTATGCCAGAAAAGCATTCACGAATCCAGGCTCAAAAAACTCTTGTCGCTGGCGCGCACCCCTCGTCGATGAACTTCAGGATCCTCCGCCATTTTTCGTTCCGACTGCGTCAAGGGCGGCAACCAGCGATCCCATTCGATCTGTTTTCCGGGAGGATTTCGCCGCTGAGCCCGCCGCTAGCGTTGCCGATCAGCTACAGAAGCTGTAGCCCAGTTTCGGGATGAACTGCTGCAAACGCTGGACGCGTTTCGTCTGGACACCTCTGCTTCCGATCACCAGGCGTACTTAGCACCGTTCGAGAAATAACTGACGCACTTTCTTCCCCCTCACCCTGCCCTCTCGCACGAGGGGCGAGGAGACATAGGACAGTTATTTCTCGAACGGTGCTTAGAAACACCTATTGATCTATTGGTCCTAGGCGTCCGGCTGCCCAGAGGCAGCCGCGGCGAATCAATTCGGCCGGGCCGGGCATCGTGATGGCTCGGACGTCATGCCCCAGGGGTGTATGGAAGACGCGGCCCTGTCCGACGTGCAGCACAAAAGCCATCGGGTAGTCTTCGCCATCAACCTTGGAACGGGCGGTGGCCAGCAGATGGATGGGCGTATCGCCGCCGAAACACGTGTACAGCTCGTCGATCGTCTCGAAATCACTCATCCCCCGCGTCACCGGATGATCCGAATCGATGATGTTCACCGTGAAGGGGCCATGGGGATCGTGAGCCCGTTTCGTTTTGTCCCAGATGCGGCCGGCCAACTGCTGGAATTCGTCCCATTCCTCGAAAGCGCCCAGCGCGAAATGGTACAGGACCAACCCGCCGCCTTCGTGGACGAACCGCGTCAGATTCTCGTAGACCTGGGCGGCACGAGCCGTCGGTTCGTAGTTCTTCAAGTGCAGCAGGATGACGTCATAGTCGAACACGGCGTCGGAGGCCAAGAACTCGTGGTCCTCGATCACTCGGACCGTCAATCGATCATCCTGTTCCAATACACCGCGCAGCGCCGGCGTTGTTTCCCTCCAGCGATGTCCGGCATAGTCGACGCCGGTCACCAGCAGCACGCGCACCGCAGGTTCGGCCGAGGTATCTGCCGGTTGGGCCATGCACAACGCGGTCGCAAGAATCAAGGTCATCGCATTCATCGTATTGTCTCCTGACGCGAGCTTCCACTCGCGATCTCAAAATGGCGAAAGAAACAGCAGTTGCCCGCTCACGACTCGGCGGGACTCTGCAACCAACGGAAATGGACGTCCGGCAACTGGCGGACGAAATCCGCGCCCAGCGCGCCGGCAGGTGTATGGAATACCGGTTCGATCCGCTTGTCCAGCACGGCTTGCAGCACTGCCAACGCGGCGTCGACCGTCAAACGGTACCCATTGGGCGTCACCAGCATCGCCTCGACCTGCTGTCCCGACGAATTGCTGACTCGGCCAAAAAATTCAATCTTACCATCCGCCAGTTCGGCCTGGTCGGGGCCTTGGACCGATCGCGCGATCCACCAGCGTCCCAGCGCCTGGATAGGCGGCGTCGCAGCCACTGTCATCAGCCAGCGCCAGCGACGAATCAAGGCCGCCTGACGGGGCGGTAGTCCGATCCGCACCTCGATGTTTTCGATTCCGGTCGTGTGGTAAGCCGACACGACGTCACCCCACGGGATGGCCATGGCGGGTCGCTTTCCACTGGAAAAAGGCAGCTCGACGAAATCGTTGCCCAGCGGGACTCGCACCAGTTGGCCGTCGCGGCGGATGCAACCACCGCGGCGGATATTCCGCCACATGGTCCGAGTCGTGCCGGGGCTGAGCGTCGCGTCGCCCGAAAACGCCAGCAGCAGGTGATCGGCGTCCGGCAGTGCGGCGGCCAGCGTGGCGGCCAGGCAGTCGCTGGGTACGACATCGAACCCCACGGCGGGCATGACGATGACGTTGGCCCCTCGAGCCCGTTGATCACACTCGCTGGCCCACTGGATCACATCGTATTCGCCCGTGATGTCCAGGTAATGCACGCCGGCGTCCAGGCAGGCCTGGATCATGGGCTGTGCCGTATCGCAGAAGGGGCCGGCGCAGTGCAACACGGCTCGAACCCCCTCCAGATTCATGACGATGTCCTCCCGCGAGTCCAACGAAAAGGCTCGCCAAGGACAACTCAGTTCGTCCGCCAGCGGTTCGATCGTGGCGGCGCGGCGGCCAGCCAGTACCGGGGTCATGCCGCAGGCGACCGCTTGTCGAGCGATCAATTGGCCTGTGTATCCGTTGGCTCCGTACAGCAACCAGCGATTGGACGATTCCATCGAAACCCTTTCCGCCCCCACCGGGCATCAGAGAATGCTGCGCATGAATTCGATGCTGGCCCGCGTATTCTCTTCGCTGCCATAGCATTCGATCGACACATGGCCGCTCCAATCGGTCTGCTTCATCAGTTCCACACACCGCCGGATGTTTTCGGCGTTGACTCCGCCGCCCACCGCCACCTCACTGACCGCGATCCCCGTCTCCTCGCCTCGCACCGCATCCGCCAGGCCCTGGCTGACATCTTTGATGTGAGCGTGGGACAGATACTTGCGCAACTGCCGCAGGTACTCGACCGGATCCAGGCCCGCGATGAACGTGTTGCCTGTGTCCATGTTCAATCGGAGATACTCGGAATCGAAATACTCGAACAAACGAATCATGAAATCCACGTCCGTCGTGTAGGGGCCGTGCGGTTCGACGTTCACGATCACCTCGTAATCCTCGGCCCACGAGAGGATCTGCCGATAGTTGTCGCATGTGATCCGGAACACCTGGTCCCGGTCCATTCCCGGAATCTCCAGCGCACCGTCGACCGTATCGACCATCGGGCAGTCCAATTCGGCGGCAAAACGGATCGTTTGCTGAGCGTACTGGACGCCGAACGTCGATCCATCGGGTCCCATCATAGGATACGACCCGTCGATCTGGGAGACTCGCAATCCCAGGCGGTCCAGGTATTTGCGCAACGCTCGCGGATTCGACTGCAGCGAGATCGAGGGATCGTAGCCCATCGCCTGGATGAAGTACTGGCCATGGATCGCAGCAAATTCGATGTTTTCCAAGCGATGCTTGACGGCCGCTTCGCAAGCCGTTTGAAAACTGCCGCTCAAGGCCCGCCAGTTGTCCGTGTGCAGCCCCAATTCGATCATGGTATGTCTCCTGATGGTGCAGTGGGTAACCCGTTTGACCACCATGCTAAACGACCAACCGGCTGGAAGGCAACCGGCCGAGGGCAATCGCCGGTCGGCGAATCGAGCCACGGCGCAAGCCCTTGGTCGGTCGGACGGGACGTGCTAGACTGGGTGGTGACGTTGGCGAGCGACGATTTTATCACGGAGGAGTGTCCGATGACGGAACCATCACGGCAGCCCATGATCCTGGACGGCCTGAACGCGCAACAACGCGCGGCCGTGGTCCATGGAGAAGGGCCTCTGCTGATCATCGCCGGGGCCGGGACGGGCAAGACCCGGACGTTGGTGCATCGCGTGGCGGATTTGATCGCTCGAGGCGTGCCGCCAGCCCGCATCTTGCTGCTGACCTTTACGCGTCGCGCTGCGGCCGAGATGCTTCGCCGCGTCGAATCGTTGCTGCAGACCCTGAGCGCCAGCCCCGCATGTTCGGTCGTGAATCGCGGTGGCCAATTCGAACAGATGGCTGCGGACAGCGAAGAACTGCGTGTCGATCTGGCACCTTCGCTCGATCGCCATGCCGGGTCCCTGCCCCCCGGCGCCCACCGGTTGGTCTGGGGGGGCACTTTTCACGCCACGGCGGCTCGATTGCTGCGTATCCATGGTCCGGCTGCCGGGCTGGATCCCGACTTTACTATCCTGGACCGTAGCGATTCGGAGGACCTGTTGGACGTGGCTCGCACTGAATTGGGGCTATCCAAGTCCAAGAAACGTTTCCCGCGGAAGGGTACCTGCCTGGCCATCTACAGCCATTGCGTCAACTCAGGGCGGCCTCTGGAAGAAGTGCTGGAACACCACTTTCCTTGGTGCCGCGACGAGGCGAAGCCGTTGAAGGAATTGTTTCGTGCGTACGGCCAGCGCAAAGAACAGGCGGCCATCTTGGACTATGACGACCTGCTGCTGTTCTGGCGCGGACTGCTGGCCGATCCGCTCGCCGGGGCCGGCATCCGCGAGCGATTCGATCATGTGCTGGTCGACGAGTATCAAGACACCAACCGCGTTCAGGCCGACGTCCTGCGGGGCCTGCGGCCAGACGGGCAAGGGTTGACAGCCGTGGGCGATGATGCGCAATCGATCTATGCGTTTCGCGCGGCCACCATCCGTAATATCCTGGACTTTCCCACCGATTTCCCAGGCACCGAGGTCGTCAAGCTGGAGCAAAACTATCGCAGTACCCAAGCCATCTTGAGCGTTACGAACGCAGTGATCGCCCAGGCCAGCGAGCGGGTACCCAAGGATCTGTGGACCCAACGGGTGGGCGGCGAGCGACCGGGGTTGGCGACTTGCCAGGATGAAACGCAGCAAGCCCAGTACGTGGTGAACCGCATCCTGCAGCGGCGCGAAGAAGGCATCGCGCTGGTGCGGCAAGCCGTGTTGTACCGCGCGTCGCATCACAGCATTCTGCTGGAAGGCGAACTGGCACGCCGCAATGTCCCGTACGTGAAATATGGCGGGCTGAAATTCATCGAGTCGGCTCATGTCAAGGACCTGATGGCCTTCTTGCGACTGGCGGAGAACCCCCGCGATGTCGTCGCCGGCAGCCGTCTGTTATCGTTGCTGCCGGGGATCGGTCCGGTTCGAGCACGCCAACTGATGGATCAGTTGATCGAAGCCGGCGGACGATTTGCGATCTGGTCCGAGGCCCTTGTTCCGGCAGCGGCCCAACCGCTCTGGCCACCCCTGCAACGCCTGTTCGCCCGGTTGACCGCCAGCAAGCCCATCGATGTCCCGGCGCAGATCCGTCTGGTTCGCGAGTTCTACGAGCCGATCCTCCAGCAACGCTACGACCATGCGGGCCCGCGTCAACGCGACCTGGAACAGATCGAGCAATTGGCCTCCAGGTTTCCCGACCGTCAAACGCTGCTGACCCAGATGGCGTTGGACCCACCCGAGAGCACGGAAGATGATGCCGGTCCGCCGCTATTGGACGAGGACTATCTGATCCTCAGCACCATCCATTCGGCCAAGGGTCTGGAGTGGGACGCGGTGTACGTGATCCACGCGGCGGACGGGAATATCCCTTCGGACATGGCCACCGGCAGCCAGGAAGAGATCGACGAGGAACTGCGGCTGTTCTACGTCGCCCTGACGCGAGCCAAACATTGCTTGGACGTGTGCCATCCCCAACGCTACTATCACGCGGGCCGAGGAGCTTTCAGCGACCGGCACAGCTATGCGCAGCGAACCCGATTCCTGCCGAAGCCCATCTTGCATCACTTTCAAATCGCCGAGATGTCCGCCCGCGACTCCAGCACCAGCCCGACGCACGAGGGTCGCTGTGCCAACCCGGCGACCTCCCGCCAGATTCGTAGCCAGATTCAAGAATTATGGTCATGATGATCCGGAAAAAACCCTCGTGGGACGGATTGCCAATCCATCTCACGAGGGTCTTTTTATGCAACAGCAGGGGGGCCACTTTGGCGTTCGCCGGCCACCGGTCGCGAAATCACGCAGCCTAAGGAAACGGGTTGGTTCCCCACGATGCACCGATTCAACGAGCCAGCAGTTCGGGTCGAGCGGATTCTTCGTCCATCGTGTAGGGCAGCCGCCAGACTTGATCGCCCTTTTTGTTGGCAAAGTACAGATAGGACGGCGAAAGTTCGTCCGGGTTCCCGTCGGCCCAGTAGGCGTAGAAGTCGTCGTGGGCGTTCACGGGACGGCGGACGTAATGGTGGTTCGTCGGGCTGTCCCGAGTGACATCACGCTCTTTGGTCCACGATTTCCCTTGATCTTCACTTCTCCAGATGGCCACTTCGCCACCGGTACCCCAGCGTTGCGGTCCCGTTTCCGCGGGCGCGAAAACTCGCCACACGTCGTCTTCGATGTGGATCGAGCCCACATCGTAGTTGTGGGTCGTGCGAGTGACCTCGCTGAAATGCCATGCTTCACCGTCCCAGCGAGCCACCGTCTGATACCGCGGTTCTCCTGGCGGACCCGGTTGATACAAGGCCGACGTGACGTAGAAGATCACCGGATGGCCGTCGGCGTCCAACACGGTGTCGTTGATATAGACCAACCGCCCCTCGGCCTCGTAATTGCGGACCAAGGCGGGCGTCTTCACATCTTCCAGAGGCAGTTCCAACGGAGTGCCATCGACGGCCTGCCAGGTGCGTCCCATGTCTCGCGTTTCCGCATAATACAGGTCCGTCCGCCGATCGACGCTGCCGTCCGGATGCCTCATGAAGGCCGTGATGATCCGCTCGCCAAACTGGTTGCTCACCTGGTAATGGCCGCGCATCCCGGCCAGCTTCACCGGCTCGTTCCACGTCCGACCATCCTCGCTGGTTTCGAAATACAACTCTCGGCCGCGGGTGTATTTCGTATTCAGGTGAAAGAAGCCCTTGCCGTCGACCCACCAGGCTTGAGGATAGGTGAATTCGCCTCGATAAACACGCTCGAATGCGTCCGTGCTATACGGCTCCAGACTGCGGTAGATGAACCCCGGCCGGCTGCGTCCTCGCCCGCTGATAAAGACCCAGAGATGCCCGTGTTCATCGATGGTCAGGCTGGGATTGTCGTGCGGATCGTCGATGCCCTGCTTGTCGTGGACGATGGTCGGCTGCGGGACCATCCCGGTACGGTGGTCGAAGTACGAGGCCATCGCCAGCAGATAGCGTTCGCCGCCGCGGCTGCCGCCATAGACAAAGAACGTCTTTTCGACCTCCGGAACATGGATGGCGATCGGAACGTGGTTGGCCGTGTACGTTCCCAACCCGCCCGAATACTTGTCGCCGTACTCGCGGAACTGGCCCAGCGTGAACCAGATCCCGCGATAGCCCGGATACTTCTGGTCGGCGATCACCACCTGGCCTTCCTGCCGATACACGGCAACCGGTGCACCGTCGAAGGCGCCCGTCCAAGTCTTCTCGTCCAGGTTCGTGCTCTGCCAGTGCGCGACCAGCCCTTCCTGCAGCGAAGCGGCCGCATCGCCGCGAGCGACCTCGGCCGCCTGGTCAGCGGAAAGCGCTCGGTCCCAGATACGGATATCTTCCAACTGGCCGTCCAGCACGCGCGTATCGGGTCCCAGCGCGCCCAGATACAGCGGCGCTTCACTTTCAGGGATGCGGCCTGGTGCGGCGGTGCTGCCGACCAATTCGCCATCCTGATACAGATGGATCTGCTGGCCATCGTAGGTGCCCAGGTAATGGACCCAGCGGTTGGCGGGCGGAGCCGGAATATTGGCGTGGGTATATTGCTCGTCAGCGTACTCGACCAGCATCCGCACGTTGCCGTCGAACAGATACAGTGTGAACAGCCCCCCGGCCGTTCCTCGGTTGACGAACACCTGCGAGCCGGACGTGTGTTGCATCTTCACCCAGGCGGCGATGCTGAAGGCATCCAAGTCGAATGGGGCGGCGTCGTCGACAACGGCAAACGAGCCGATGCCGTCGAACGATACGCCCGTCTCTGGGGCCGCACCGCGAGCAAGACCTCCGACACTCGGTGTCAGCAGTGCCGCGATCCCCAGCGCCAAGACGCCCAGCATCGCAAAAAGCCTTCTCGTACGCATGTTTCGTGTCATCGTTGTTGCCTCCTGGGTTGGTACGATCAATAAAGAGAGAGCCCCATCCACGTTCTCATTCGAGCCTGTGGATGGGGAAGTACGTCGGTGTCGGCGATTGAGCCAACTTCACCAGCGCAGGCCCGATGGCAAGACCAAGACGTCGCCTACTCATCGGAACGTCAACGCTGGTCGAATCGTTTGGCCCTAACGCGGCTCGGCCGCAACCAAGTAGGTTGGGTCTCCGACCCGACCCGGTCGGGACAGAGTCCCAACCTACAAACATGCGCGCACCGTGCGCGCAT
>SKVE01000391.1 GCA_007129635.1 Planctomycetaceae bacterium | reverse complement strand
TCGGTCGTAACATGCGCGCACGGTGCGCGCATGTTTGTAGGTTGGGACTCTGTCCCGACCGGGTCGGGTCGGAGACCCAACCTACTTGGTTGCGGCCGAGCTGCGTTAGGCTGAAATGCCGCAGGCGGTGGTCGAGTGGAAATCGTGGAGGCATGTTTTGGGCCCTCGTCGCCGGTGGTCTTGTCGATCGTCAAGGCGTGCCGCCCAGCAGTCCCCGAGGTTCAAAGCCAAGCAGTGCGGGAACGCCTCGCAGCATCAGGTGGATATCTTCCAGGACGCCGATCTCAGGCCGATCGATCTTCAGCCGCCATACCTGGCCTTCCTGCGTAGGTTGCCGCTGGACCGTGAACGATTCGGGGTAGCCGATATTGGCCTGTTGCCAACGGACTTGGTCCTGATCGTCCAGCAGGGTGAGTGTCAACCGTTCGCCATCGCCCTCGCCTTGTGCCCGAACGCCAAACCGCTGGACATCTCCGGGCACCCAGAAGACGAATTCGCCGGTCGTGCTCACCAGATGAATCCGGCCTTCGTCTCCGGCCATGCATATCGGGTGACTGCTTTGCAGGATCTGCACGGTATGGCGACCTGGCTGGCATCGCACGATGAACACGCCGGTTGCATCGGCGGTAAAGTCGTACGGGCCCTGCTCGCCCAGCCGGATTTCAGTGGGTTCGAAGGATTGGCCCGTGGGACTGATCGCGTGGACGGACATCGTCCCCTCCGTCGCGCGGCCCACCGCCTGATGCCTCAATCGCAACCGTACCTGGTCGCCTTCGCGGGCCTGCAGCAGGTAGGATGCCGTGTTGCGTTGACGATGGTGGGGCAATGTCTCTTTGGAGTCATCGGGACCAGCAATCACCGGTTGCAACGGCAGATCCTGCCAGTCGACGATGGGGATTTCCAGCACCGGGTCGAACGGCACCCAGCGAGCGATCGTTTCCGGATCCAGTCGATATTCGGTGCTCTGATCGCCGCGATGGACCGTGACGGTACCGGTAATCTCCTCCAGATTCGAGCCGATGGCGTCACGAAAGGCCATCAAAGGTCGTTCGAGCGAATCTCGGACCGTCAGATTCTGGAAGTGGACTCCGCCGGTAGGTTGCAAGTCGCCGGCCCGCGTGCTGAAGCTGATCGGCGCCGATAGGGCTGGCTGGTCCGACGCATCGGCCACGACGCAGTCGACAAACCGCAGCTTCAGGCCACTGGGCGGCTTCGATCCGATACGGATGCCCGCGCGACCGTGGTCCTGGAAGCGGCAGTTGACCAGCTCGATCAGCCCCTGGACCGGGCCTTCAGGGCCGCAACTGGTGATGATGCTGGCCGACGTCGCGTTGGAGCCTCGAGTCACGCAGTTTTCGATCCGGATCGAAACCGGTTCGGAACTGCCGTTCAACGGCCGCAGGTACAGATGGATTCCCAAGCCCTGGTTGTCCTCGATCACGCAGTTTCGCATCACACAATTGACCAGCCGTTCCCAAGCATGATTCGGCTCGAAGTCGATGCCCGCTGCCGGCGCGGTGCCCGCCGTGTTCTTCAGCACACAATTCTCGATCAACAGGTCTTCCGCGGTGATCACGCTGATCCCCTGCCGGTAATTCCGATCGCAGACGACATCTCGGATGACCACGTTTCGGTTGGTCTGCCGATGGCGACCTGCCCCCAGGTAAATGCCGTCGCCACCGGATTCCATCAAGGTCAAGCCCTGCACGGTGACGTTGGTACAACCGCGGAAACTCAGCACATGACGCCATTCCGCCTTTTCGTAATCTGGGCCATCGTAATCGTCGCGATGCATGCGTAGCGTCGCGCCGTAGCCGGTCAGCGTGATGTTGGTCCTGTTCCAGGCGGTGAATAACGAATCGCTCCGGCCGCGAAAGGCGCCGCGCTTGGCCTGGACCACCACGCCCGGTTCGAAGAACAACTCCTGGTTGTCGGCCAATTGGATCTGGTCAACGATCCAGGGGCCGGGCATTTTGCGGACGATCACTTTTTTCGCCCCTGAATCGATAGCCGACTGGAGTGCCGTCGTGGATTCGTCCGGACAATATCCCCACCAATCGGCATCAGCCTGTTGGCGAGTGCCGTCGATCACTTCGCGAATCGCCGCCTCGTTGCGATCGGACGGTTCTCCAAGAACGGAACTCGCGATGATCAGCATGCTGGCCACCCAGGAAAGTGGCAGACAACGTGAAGCGGAACGGTTCATGGCATGTTCACAGCAGCAAATAGATTCTCAGGTACAGGAACCACAGCATCCGGACGGTCAGCAGGATGACGACGGTCAGCCCGATGAAGCCCAGCAGATTCGAGGTGATACGGTTACGGCGTTCGCCCAGGATGCTCTTGCGATTCGCCAGCCACAGGATGATCGCTGCCAACAGCGGGTTGCCGATGACCGTCATGGCCTGGCCGAAAATCATCAAATTCACGGCGGGGATTTCGAACCACAAACCGATCGTGGCGACGATGAATCCGACCAACAGCACGACGATGGTGAACATCCGCGGCCAGAAGTCGCTGAGCCGTCCGGGCAGCCCGAGTCCGTCAGCCAGGGCGGTGCCGCCGATCATGGCGTTGATCAAAAACGGGTTTAAAGCGATCGGGATTAGCCCGATGCAGAAGACGACGAAGGCCGTCTGACCCAGAAGCGGTTGCAGCGTGAGCGCCAGCGTAGCGATGTTGCTGGCCGGCTGGCCCAAGATGACCGTTCCGGCGGTCAACATGATCATCATGCTGACACAGGTCAGCACGCAAACGCCGGCGATGGCATCCCCCACGCCTCGGTCATAGTCCGAAACCGTCCAACCCTTCTCACGCACCAAATTCCCCTGGAAAAAAGCGCCGGCGACCGAAAACGTGGTGCCTACCAGACTGGCGATCAGCACCATCGGATCCGCCAACTCGCCGTCCAGGATCCTGGGAAATCCCAACTGAACCCCGTCTGGCAGGCTAGGTACAAAGCCTTTCAACATGGCTTGCAGCGGAGGGCTGACAACGACCAGGGTCACCAGCAAAGGCACCATCGCCACGGCCAGCAAGATCCGTAACACCCGCTCGTTGGGCGAGCCGCTTTGGCGGACGGCCAACAACGTGATCAGCAGGACCGCCATGCCCGCCGCCCAAGCGCGCAGATCGGGCAGTGCCACCAGCAGGCTGAACAAGAACGAGAGCAGAACAATTCCCACCATGAATTTCATGATGCGTTCGACGGCCTTGTAGATATGTTGAGCGCGAAACAAAAAAACGATCAACAGGCCGTTCAGCAGGGCCATGGCGATGAACTGAGCGGGAAAGACGAGATCGCTTCGCTCTTCCGGTACGACGGCGCTGGCGACCAGCGAGACGGCCAGGTTATTGGAGAATTGAAATGCGGCGCACACCAGACAGAGCACGATCCCGGCCAAGGCGGCCAGCCAGCCCCCGACTTCCTTCCGCAAGGTGGCGAAATGCGTCGCGCCCGCCGTGACACCGACGCGAGCCGACATGGTCATGAATGTGCCCATCAGCAGACCCGTCAGGACCAGCAGCCAGATCAGGTCGTAACCGTAGTTGGCTCCCACATTGGCACTGATGATCAGGCTGCCCGGTCCGAAGACCACACAGGCGGTAATCAATGCCGGCCCGATCGAACGCAGAATGCTGAGATTTCCCTGGGGGGTTGTCGAGTCGTTCATGTCAAGCCCTCGATTCCTTTTCGCAGATCGTCACCGATATCGGGCATCTATTGTGCCAAGGTTCCTGGCAGGCGTCGACAGGTGGTCGACGGAATTCCTCGATTTTTTGGGTGCCCACAATCCATGGCCCAAGCCAGCGGGACCGCCCGCCGGGTGGCGCTACATCTGGCCGCCGGTCCGCTCATTGCCCACCGGCTGGACCTTCCGACCCATCCACCACGGGGTGGCGGCAAACCAGACGAGGGTGCCGGCAAGCATGATCCACTTGGTCTGGTTCAGATCCAAAGCGTTCGCCAGGAACAAGACGGCGGGCAGGATCGTCGCGACCAAGGCAACCCACGACGTGATTTGGAGAAAGATCCGCATGACATGGCTCCGCTGATGACGACGGTTTGGTAAAGTTTGATCCAAAGGTTTGTTGGCTGATCAACGAAGGCTGATCAACGAAGGCTGTTCATGACGGGACGCTGCAACCACCGGCTGAACAAAACGTACAAGAAAGCGGCGACAAACCAACCCGGCAAGCTGACGAAAAAGATCTCGATCCCGGCGTATCGCACCAGCAGGATGCAAACGGCCAAGGCGATCCACCACGTCAACCCGGCTGCCCAATTGAATGTGATGCCGGCTCGTTGAGCGTAATTGTCCTGGAACCCCAGTCGTCGAGCCAGCCAGAAATCGATAAAGATCACGGCGCCCATCGGCATCAGCACCATGCCGTACAACGCGACGAAATCCAACAGCTTCATGGCCAAGGCGGGAAACATGGCGGCGATGGTGGCCAATGCACCGGTGAATAAGGTCACGGTGAATCGCGACGATCGAGGCACGACCGCCTGGAACGCCAGGCCCGCTCGGTAAATGGTCGGGTTCGCGGTGGTCCAACCCGCGATGATCACGCACAATACGCCGGCCAGCCCACACGCCTCGTAAGCCAGCGGTCCGGGCAGCGGTGCCGGCAACTCGCCCGCCGTGGCCGCCGCTGTGATGGCCGCATCGCTGGTCAGTCCGGCCGCTCGCAACTGATAGGCGAACAGCATCGAGGCACTCAACCAGGCCATGAAGTGCCCGACGTACATGCCGGCGGCCGAGGCGACGGCGTACCAACTGCGGCGAGCGAACCGCAAGACTGTCAGGTCGGACATGCCGATGTGCATCGCCATGTTGCAGAACCAGGCGAAGAACATGACGTGCCAGAATGTGAACTTCGTCTGTCCCGGCAGCGGCTCGCCACCTCGCCAAATCACCTGATCGGCCAGGTGCCACAGGTCCCGAGGTGATTGGATCGAGACGCCGCTGATGTCGATGAACTGGCGTAAGGCAACCAATCCGAAGGCCAGAAAGACCATCACCATCCAAGGCGCGGCGATGTTGGCCACTCGCGAGACCATGCTGTACCCGGCGGCGGCTACGACCGAGATCAACGCACCCACGACCAGTACGGCCAGCACCCAACCGGTGCTGTTCGGATAGAAATCGGTCAACCCCGGCATGGGAAAACGGAACCAGACTCCGACGGCCGTGGCCGAAACGGTGATCATGGCGCCCGCCAGAAAACAAAACATGATGCCATTGGCCAGATTGTAGATGGTGACCAAACGTCGGCCGCAGATCCTCTCCAGTTGAAAATACAGGGTCTCGCGAGCTCGTACGGCGATGGGCGCCGTCATGAACATCCAACTGAGCACGGCCAGGGCGTTGCCGACAATCAATCCGACCACCACGTCGAAGGCCGCGACACCCGCCGCGACGAACAAAGGCCCAATCATCAATTCGGTGCCCGCACAGTGTTCGCCGGCGTACATGCCGACGAAGCTCTTGAAGCCCAGCCTCGCTCGCTTCGGCACCGGCTGCCGTTCGAACTCGCCGCCCATCGGTGAGGTTTCTTCGCTCACATCCCGCTCCTTAGTTCTGGCGATTGAGACACCGCGTATTGAGCTGGGATTCTACCGACCCGGCCGGGAATCGAAAAGTCGGGGGTCAGCGGTGGGGTCAGACCCAGCGGTGGGGTCAGCGGTGGGGTCAGACCCTGTTATACGGTATGCCGGATAACAGGGTCTGACCCCATCTTTTTTGCGCACAGCTTGACGCCGGTTTGATCGGTGGTGACAATGGTTCGCACGCTATTCGTTCCTCGACGTACAAAGGTGTTCGATGATGATGTGGCACGCCCCCGAGGGAAATCGACTGCTGGGCCTGTTGTTGCTGGTTATTGCGCTGGCGGCACCAGTCCAAGGTTTGAGAACGGTTCAAGCCGAAGAGGGCGTCTTTGCGTTGTCGTTGCGTTATCGGGAGCCTGTCCAGCCGCAAGTCGATCGATTTCACGCGTTGCAGCGGAACGAACGGTGGGATGCGACTGCAACTGCGGTGATCGTGTGCGACATGTGGGACTCGCATCACAGCTTGAACGCCGTCCGCCGCGCACAAGAGATGGCGCCTCGGATGAACCGGTTCCTCAAGACGGCTCGCCGCCAGGGCGCGCTGATCATCCATGCTCCCAGCGGTTGCATGCAGCCGTACCAGCAGCATCCGGGGCGTCTTCGAGCACGTGACGCACCGACGGCGGAGAATCTGCCGGACGACATCGGCCGTTGGTGTCATCGCATCCCGGCCGAAGAACAGGGCGTCTACCCGATCGACCAGTCGGACGGCGGCGTGGATGATGACCCTCAGCAATTGGCACGCTGGCACGAGGAACTGGTTGAAATCGGACGCAATCCTCGGGCTCCCTGGACGCGTCAGATGGACGAACTGGAGATCCGGGACCAGGACGCGATCAGCGACAGCGGCGTCGAGATCTGGAATCTGATGGAGCAGCATGGCATCCGCCACGTGATGCTGCTGGGGGTGCATACGAACATGTGCGTGCTGGGACGCCCGTTCGGACTGCGGCAGATGGCGATCCACGGCAAACAGGTCGTATTGGTCCGCGATCTGACCGACACGATGTACAACCCTCAACGCTGGCCCTACGTCAATCACTTCAGCGGTACGGATCTGATCGTCGAACATATCGAAAAATACGTGTGCCCGACCATCACCAGCGATCAACTGCTGGGCGGCCAACCGTTCCGGTTCCGCGCCGATGTTCGGAAACACGTCGCCCTGGTGATGGCGGAAGACGAGTATCAGACGGAGGTGACGCTGACCGAATGGGCTCGCCGCCACCTGCAGCGTGATTTTCGCGTGAGCTTCTACTACGAGGATGCGGAAGATCCCCAGCAGATCCCGGGCATCGAATCCCTGAATCACGCGGATGTGGCGGTGATCAGCGTCCGGCGACGCGCCTTGCCCCAGGCCCAATTGGACGCTTTTCGGCGTTTCGTCGACGAAGGAAAGCCGATCGTGGCGCTGCGAACATCGTCCCACGCTTTCGCGCTGCGCACCGGTCAGCCGCCGGACGGACACGACGTGTGGCCCGAGTTCGATCGCGACGTGTTGGGCGGCAATTACCAAGGCCATCACGGCAGCCAGTCGGCGGATGACCCGGAGAATTGTGTCTGGGTGGTCCCGGCCAGTCGCGACCATCCGATCGTGCAAGGCTGGGCCGAAGGCGAGGTCTCGGTACATTCCTGGCTGTACAAGACATCACCGCTGGGGCCGAAGACGCAAACGCTGATGATGGGGCGTGCTGGCGACCGGCAGCCGCACGAACCGGTTGCTTGGACCAACACGCACTCCGGTGGTGGTCGAGTGTTCTACACGTCGCTGGGGCACCCGGAAGAATTCGCCATGGCCCTGTTTCGTCGTCTGCTGGTTCATGGTGTTTATTGGGCGGTCGGCCAGCCGATCCCGGACGAATGGCCCGATACCCAGCGACGTTCCGACGAGTAGATCGCTCGTGATTTGACGCGAAGCACTCGGCCGGTAGCCGAATTTGCCAAAATTCGGACGCGTTTCACATGACGAATCATCAACACCAGCGAAAACGACTCTCGCCCCCTTACTCTCACTCGAACATTTTCGTCAGGAGGCACTTTCGATGACCCAGCGACAACTCACCGCGGCTTTTTCGCTAGGGCTGGTTCTGGCCGGTTTGACGCCGGCAAGACTGACGGCAGACGACTGGCCGATGTGGCGTTACGACGCGGGTCGAATGGCCGCAACTCCGATGCCAATGGAAGACCAACTCCATGTTCTCTGGTCTCGACAGTTGCCGGCGCCGCGGCCGGCGTTCGAGCAATCCCGGTTGCAGTTCGACCGCAATGACGAACCGGTCGTCCTGGGCAAGCGGCTATTGGTGGGCTCGTCGCAAAGCGACCATGTAACGGCTTACGATACCGATACGGGCCAGCAGCTTTGGCGATTTTACACGCAGGGTCCCGTACGACTGGCACCGGTAGCGTGGCGTGACCGCGTGTATTTCGGATCGGACGACGGGGATCTGGTTTGCCTGGACGCTGCGGAAGGCACATTGATCTGGAAATTTCGCGCCGCCCCTTCGAATCGGAAAGTACTGGGCAACCAGCGGATGATCTCGATGTGGCCCGTGCGTGGGGGACCGGTCTTGCAGGACGGGCACATCTATTTTGCCGCAGGTGTGTGGTCCATGGAGGGCGTGTTCGTCTATGCTTTGGACGCGGAGGATGGCCAGGTCATCTGGCGGAACGACCGCGGAAGTTTCGTACACGGGGTCCATCCTCACGACGCGACCGCCATGGGCGGATTGACACCACAGGGCTACTTGGTGATCGAGGGCGACGATCTGATCGTCCCGTGCGGCACGGCCTATCCCGCTCGATTTGATCGAGCTACCGGCGAATTGAAGGAATTTCAGTTGCCGGCGCCCGGGCGGATTCCGGGAGGATGGTTCGCAGCGCTCAGCCCCGAACGGCGACGAGGCGAAACGACCGAGCCAGCTTCGCGGCTGGTCTTCGATCGCGGGATCAATATCGATCGTCATGAAGGCGATTGGTACGTGGGCCGGGGCGAAGAACGAGTCCGCGATCAGATCCTGGTGGGAGATCGCCAATTGAGCTTCGACGATGGGTACGGCGGACGGGCGGCCCAGACGATGCTGGCGGCAGATGGCAAGATCTTCCTGGTAACCGAGGACGCCCGCTTGTGGTGCTTCGGTAGCGGCAGCTCGACCACCGATACGTACCATCTTGAGGTTGCTTCCTTGCCTGCGGCCAGCCAGTCGTGGCAGCGGCGGGTTGCCGAAATGCTGTCCGACGAGAATCATCGCCACGGATATGCCCTGGTGCTGGGCGATGACAGCCTGCAGATCGCAGGTGAACTGGTCCATCGATCGTCGTTGCACGTGATCGTGCTGCAGGCGGACGCGGATAAAGCGAATCGGATGCGGCGGGCATTGGACGCAGCGGGCCTTTACGGTGCGCGTGTTTCGGTGCTGACGTCGTCCTTGGTCGACAGCGGTCTACCGCCCTACTTTGCCCAACTGGTCGTGGTCGCCGATGGATTTGCACCAACAGGTGACCAGTGGGCGACGCGTGTCGGACGTTGCCTGCGACCGTATGGCGGCGCCGCGTATTTCTTCGATGGGACATTGCCCAGCGAAGGACTGACCGCCGTTGCCGAACAAGCCGGCTGGGAGACTTCCGAGCCGCTGATCGACGGCGAAGCGGTGCGAGTGATCCAAGCTGTGGAATTGCCGGGCGCGTCGAACTATACCGAACCGTTTCAGCCCAGTCGGGACGAACGGGTTCGCGCGCCGGTCGGAGTATTGTGGTACAACGACTTGGCCGGTTTCTTTAAGCGTTCGCCGCCACCGATGTTCGTCGACGGGCTGATGCGAGCCTACGACAAGCTGTGGATGGGCTATCCGGATGGGGACCGACCGCCGTATAAGCTGGGCGAACCGGTCTATCAGGACGTGTACACGGGCCGGGTTCTGACAGAGGACGAGGTATCGGCGGCGGATGCGATGTTCCCGGCTTTCGACGCTCAAGCCCCGCAACCTTCTCAATACCGCCCACCGACACAGAAGGATGCGTGGCGTCCGGCGCAACCGGTGATCGGTCAGCGGACGGATCCATTGACAGGCCAGCCGCAGCCTCGTGCGTTGCCGAAGAGTTACGGGTGCGACGGCGGGTTCGATTACGGCTGGATCTACACGATGCGATCCGGCACGGCCGCGTTCTACGACAAGCGATTGGA
>SKVE01000498.1 GCA_007129635.1 Planctomycetaceae bacterium | reverse complement strand
GCCGCCGATCGCGTCGGGCACCTGACCCGTCTGCCCTCGCTGGAACTGGGCATCGAGGCCGGTCGAAACGCCGGCAATTGTGATTCCGGGTACAGTTGCGCGTATTCGTCGAATATCTCGTGGAAAACCGAAACCACGCCGATGGCCAAGGAAGTCCATCCTCGACTGGTTTTCGAACGGTTGTTCGGCAGCGGAGACCAGTCCGCCGAAAATCGAAAAGAACGCGACACGCTGCGAAAGAGTATCCTGGATTTCGTCGCCGACGACGCGCAGCGACTGCAGGATGCTTTAGGACAAACCGATCGGCAGAAGCTGGACGAATACTTCTCCAGCGTGCGTGAATTGGAGCAGCGGATCGAACGAGCTGAACAGGCGGCCAAGATCGATCCTCCCGATTTCGAGACACCCGAAGCGATTCCACGCGACACACAAGAGCACATCCGGCTGATGTACGATCTGCTGGTTCTGGCGTATCGCACCGACAGCACGCGTGTCGCCACGTATATGCTGGGCAACGCCGGTAGCAATCGCACCTATCCGATGGTCGATGTGCGCGACGGACACCACTACCTGTCCCACCACCGGAACGACCAGGAGATGATCGATAAGATCAAGCGTATCGATGGCTTCCTGGCAAGCGAGTTCGCCTACTTCCTGAAACAGTTGCAGGCGGTCAAGGAAGGTTCCGGGACGCTGCTGGATAATATGATGATCATGTATGGCAGCGGTTTGAGCTGTGGAAATCGGCACTGGCACCATGATCTACCGATCATCCTGGCCGGTGGTGCGGCGGGCACAGTCCGCACCGGATGCCATATCCGCTTGCCTGGCGAAACGCCGCTGAACAACCTGTTCCTGTCCATGCTCGACCGAGTCGGCGCGAACGTTCACGAATTGGGGGACAGCTCAGGTCGCCTGAAGGTGATCGACGTCTGATCCGCCGTAACAGCGTCAGCGTTGGTCGTCAGTCGAAAACGACCCTTGACTGACGGTTCTACGTAAGCGGCGATCGTCAGCGGCTACGGCCAGAGCGGCACCGGTCGTGTTGCTCTGCGCCCTGGCTTGTCGAAGACCTCGGCCGCTTCGGGCCAGTACCGGCCGCCGGAGACCGCAGCGATCTGCTGCAACAGGCAGAGGATACGCGCCCGGTGAACTGGCCTCGAAACTGGCTGTGTACCGCCCCGGCGCCGTCTGCTGTAACAGGGATTTTCGGGGTGGAGTTGCGGCCCGATGACGGTCAACTGTACCGCGGCTTGGTTCACAAACCGCCCGGCGGCGTCGGTCAGGTCGGCGGTCACGTCGGCGCTGAGCCCGCGTCGCACGATCTCTGCATGCATGCCGCGCGCGTCGCTGCTGCGCATCGTTTGGCGGACGACTTGGGTCCAGAATTTGCCGTAGCCGGGCCAGGTGATCCATTCACGTTGGCCGAGGAAATGCGGATCGGCGATCGCCATCACCAGCAGCCACAGCAGCAGTTGGACCAGCAGCGAAACGAGATGCTGCAACCGTCGCCAGAGCGACCGCGGCGGCCGCTGCTGGTAAACCTGATGCCAGACCATATTCGTCGACACCGGCACCCGCCGTAGCCGGACCCGCAGGATTTACAGCCCGATGATCGGCAGCGACAACGCGCCCAATAACATCGCGGCAGGAACGGCAAACGACATGGGATAACAAACTCCGACTGTGGTGACACGGACGTCCGAGCGTCCCTCTCATTGTGGATAAAAGAAGGTCGACAAAGTAAGCATTCCCGCGGGGAATCTGCTGCAAGCTCGTGGCAAGCGCGGAAACGCGCGGCAGATTCGACCTACCCTTGACATCGGCGAGCGGGGTTGCCTCTCGTAGAAAAAGGATAGAATGGGTCGCGAAAGATAAGGAGTGGGAACACATGCCGACGAAAGTGAAAGAAGCCGTGATCGATATGATCCAGCGAATGCCGGATGATGCCAGCGTAGCAGATATCATGGCGGAACTGTATATCCGCAGAAAGATTGACGAGGGCCTTCAGCAATTGGACAGCGGGCAAGAGCTTGAACACGCAGAAGTCCAGCAGCGGGTGCAACGATGGCTCAGTTAAGCACCGTTCGAGAAATAACTGTCCAATGTCCCTTTCCCCCGTGGGAGAGGGCAGGGTGAGGGGGCCGAAAATGCGTTAGTTATTTCTCGAACGGTGCTACTCGTATCGGTTGAACGGCCCATGCCGTATTTACCGATTACAAGGGAAGATCCGCTGTAATGGCCATTGTCGCGCCAAACCAACGTCACAATCGGACACCCCGAAAATCCTGACGCAAACACGCCAGTTCACGCATATTTCCAAAGCCTCGCAATGGTTCACACAGGAAAGCATGTGCCGCTCTGGAAGGGGCAGGTCAAAGCAATGGAGGGCAAGCGAATTGCGGGCAAGGGAATTTGGTGCTACAAGATTTCTGGTGGGAACGGTAGACGGACGCGCATGGATCCCGGCATCACGGCCTGGATTCTCGTGCCGTACATTCCCT
>SKVE01000986.1 GCA_007129635.1 Planctomycetaceae bacterium | reverse complement strand
GCCGGTGATCAGCGGTGGCGGGTTCCACTGCTGGCTGGGTAATGCCAGTTTCTCGCGACAGAAATGGATGTTGTCGGCGGTCCCATCGACAACGTCGGCAACCGCCTGGGCGTAATCCAGCAGCGGGCCGCTGAGCGGTTGGATCAGGAGTCGCTGCAACCGCGGCCAAGGCTGCTGGCGAGCGGTGCGAACCATCGATTCATGGCGGATCAAGAAGTCGATCTCAGCGATTTCTTCGTTGCTCAGCCGTAACCGCTTGCCGATTTGACGAATCGTTTGCAGGCCGTCTTTTTCACCTCCGGCCAAATTGCGCAGAACGATAGCCATGGCGGTGGCTGGTGAAGGCTCTTCTAATCGATCGAGGATCTCCAGGGTCTCTTGCCAGGCAGTTGACAACGGATTGCCCGGCGGAGCTTGCACGAATGGATGCAGTTCCGGGAAGATCTTCGTCAGCAGCTCGCACTGGTCCAACAACTGGATACCCGTTCGTCGCCGAGCGTGTTGCAAGGTGCGACGCAATTCGGCAGCGATCCGTTCGGCGCTGACGACCGTCAACTCATCGGCCGACTGGCGGATCGCCTCGAGCGTGCCCGCGTCGATCTGAAAGTCGAAGACCGTCGCAAACCGGACGGCTCGCAACATGCGCAGCTTGTCTTCGGCAAAGCGTTGTGAAGGGTCCCCGATCGCTCGGATCACTCGCCGTTGTAGATCCTGCTGGCCGCCGACATAATCGATCACCTGGTCTGCCAGCGGGTCATAGAACAGTCCGTTGATCGTAAAGTCGCGGCGTTGGGCGTCTTCGGGTGCCGAGCTGAACGTGACGTGATCCGGGTGTCGTCCGTCGCTGTACGTCGCATCCTGACGGAAGGTGGCCACTTCGACCTGACCGGCCGATTTTGGCCCCAAGACGACGATCACACCGAACGCCTGCCCGATCGCCAAGGTTCGCTTACGACCGAAGATCCGTCGAACTTGTTCGGGGATCGCGTTGGTTGCGACGTCGTAATCCTTGGGTCTCAGGTTCAACAGTTGATCGCGCACGCATCCGCCCGCCCACAACGCTTGGAATCCTTCCTGACGCAAGCGGCGGACGATCTCCAGCGCAAATTGACGATGGCGATCAGCGGACTGGTCAGTTGGCAGACAAACGTTCACAGCAGAGCATCTCTCGGTGGGGTCCAGCGTCATAGGATCAGCATGGCATCGCCATAGCTGAAGAATCGATATTCCTCGCGAATCGCCTCGTCATACGCTCGACGGATCAGATCATCACCGCCGAAGGTTCGCACCAGAACCAGCAGCGTGCTCTTGGGAAGATGGAAATTGGTCATCAGCGCATCAATCGCCTGGAACTGGTAAGGAGGCCGGATGAACAGATCCGTCTGGCCCTGCCAGCCGCGTAAAGGCCCGCTGGACGCGATGGTTTCCAAGGTACGTACCACCGTCGTGCCCACCGCGACCAGACGGCCACCCTGATCTCGGACACGTTGCAATCGATCGGCTGTCGGTTGGTCCATCTCGGCCCATTCCGAATGCATCACATGATCGCTTAAACGTTCGACGGCCACGGGCCGAAACGTTCCCATGCCCACGTGCAAGGTCACCTGATGAATCCGGACACCATGACCGCCGATGCGGTTCAGCAGTTCTTGCGTAAAATGCAAACCGGCCGTCGGCGCGGCGACGGCCCCAGGCCGCTGGGCAAAGACGGTCTGGTAGTTCTGACGATCCTGGTCGACCATCTCGCCATCCCGGATATACGGCGGCAAGGGAACTCGTCCAATCCGTTCCAGCAGATCCAGAGTGGGTTCGCGGGTGTCGGGACGAGCCAGCCATTGTCCGTCAGGCAGCTTGGAAAGCAACACCAATTGGCAGACGGGATCGTGCTGGCGGTCCAGGAGGGTCACCGATTCGCCGGCCACCAGTTTGCCGCGTGTTTTGGACATCACCTGCCAGATTCCGGAATCATCGGCGGCCAGGAACAGGCCGGACCAGCGACCGGAGGTCTTAGTTCGCATGCCTACCAATCTGGCGGGGACCACTCGCGTGTTGTTCAGCACCAGGGCGTCGGCCGGATCGAGGAATTCCAGCAGGTTGCGGACGTGGCTATGTTCCCAGCAGTTCTGTTGACGGTGGACCACCAGCAACCGAGCATCGGAGCGGCAGGCCAGAGGCTGCTGGGCGATAAGCTGTCGAGGCAGATCAAAGTCATAATGGTCGATCTCGGCCATGCGTCGTCAGATTCCTGGCGCGGTACGCCGAAAATCACGCGTCCCAATGCGGGCGGTGGAGGGATGAACGCTAGAACCGCCAGGCTGCCACCCCCACTCCGACTAGGAATCATCCAATTCGGGGAAAACGTCCGAAGACAGTCCTTGTTTGCGGATCGTGGAGCGCAACCGGGCGACGAAATCGAATTTATAGTTGGCCACCTGTTGTTCGGACAAGCCCAGTTCGGTGGCGACGTGCTTGTTTGCCCACCCGCACAGGAACAGCAGTTCGATGCACTT
>SKVE01000259.1 GCA_007129635.1 Planctomycetaceae bacterium | reverse complement strand
GGTGTCGGTCGGCAAGGGCCATTGGCCGGCGAGTTTCGAAGCAGTGGTCGATCGCAACACCACGGTGCCCGCTGGTGCGGGATGGCTGTCTGGGGCCAACCACAACGTCTCTTGGGTGTTGCCGACACTGACGCGCGCCACGATGGCCTCGCCCGGCGTCACGTCGATCATCGCATCCTGGGTAGCTTCCACCCACTGGCCGGACGCATCCCGGACCTGGAGCCAATTGAATTCGGCATTCAAATATTTGGGCGGGTTTTGCCCCGTGTAGGGCCGATTGCCGACCGCGACGTGCGGGACGTTTGCCGAATTGGCGCCGGTGGCTTCCGAGCGGATTCCTAAGTGCTGGCCCGCTTCGACCGCTTGCCGATAAGCTTCGGCGCCCGTATTGAAACAGACATGCCAGTAGCCCCCGGCGTGAGCGTCGCGATCCATGGTGAACCAAACGGTCGGCTCGGGCCAGGTACGTGGTTGGCGCAGGCGAGGTCCGTAACGGGTGATCAGCTCGGCCGCCGGTCGCGGTGTGCCGTCCGGATGGACGATGCCGTAATCGCTCTGCTCGCCAACTCGATACCCGCCCGGCCACCACCATGGGACGGTGCCGTTGGCGCCGCTTTCAAGCGTCATCCGATAGAACAGCTCATGGTAGTCGGCCACTTCGTCGATCCGGGCGGGCGAGGGGCTCATCGTCTGCGGATCCCACACGCTCTGGCCGAACTCGGACCAAACTACCGGCTTGCCCCCCGTGGTGTAATGCACATATTTGGTGATGAACCCGGCAGCGAAGTAGCCGGCTTCGCTGTGAGGAATCGAGTAACCTTCGGGGCAGATGAAGTCGATATGTTTCGGGGTGCCCGTAAACACGAAGTCGTGTGGGAGTGTGTTGCCCTGACGGAAACTGATCAGGTGATGGGGATCGATTTCGCGCAGCTTCCGATGAGCCTGGCTCCAGCGGCGGCTGGTCGCATCGTCCATGAACCGGCGATAAGCGGCCATCATCACCCGCCAAGGACCGTCCTCGCGGAAATGCTGATCCGGCGGCGAGATCAACCGCTGCTGTTCGTCGCGTCGGCCGGTGAACTGCCAATCGGCTTCCGCAGCTTCCATGCTGCCGTATTGCTCGATCACCCAGGCACGCCACGCCGAGTCCCAACCGGATCGACGATCACCCTGGAAAACGTAGTTGCCCGGTTCCCAGATCGTGTCGTAGGCCATGATGGTCGGATTGTTGGCCAGTTGAGCGGTTTCGATGAATTGCCGCAATGCTTCCTCGCGGAAGGCTAACGGCGACGCCAGGCCACAGAACAGGTTGACATAGATTTCGTGCCGAGCACAGCGACGAGTGAAATCGAGCAGGTTGCGATAGTACTTCGGGTCGTTGGCTTGGATGCTGACCATGTTGATCCCAAGCGATTTCATGCGCAACAGATCTTCCTCGACCAACTCCGGTTCGTAGAACGCGGATCGCAGCCACCCCGCCCAGAAGTCGTCCTGATCCATCCCGGATACGTACCGTGGCCAGAAGTTGATGCCCACCGGGTACCATCGGTCCCCGTTGACAATGAAATCGTTGCCCGACACGCGCATGAAGCGCTCGGGATCGGTCGGCCGCGTATCGAGGACGGCCACATCATGAACGATACGATCGACGATGCGAACACAGTGCAGCAGTTCTGTCGTGATCGTGTAGACGGCTGGCTGCGAGGAAGGAGGGTTCCAGGTTTCGCGCCACGCGTGTTCCTGCCCGGCGGACACTTCGAACGGAGCCACAGTCGTGGTGTAGACGGGGTGGTTGGCTTGATCGCGGATGACCACCCGTAGCGACAATTCGATCGGTCGAGTGGCAACGTTCACCATCGTAGCGCCGATCTGCAGAGGCTCGTCGGGCCAGTAGGCGAAGTGCTGCGTCCCGGCCTCTTTCAAAAAGCCACCTTCGCCTAATCGGCTACTGATCGCGCAGACCAGGTCGTGGAAGGTCGCCGAGGTCAACACGTCCGGGTCGTGCAGCCCTAATCCGGCCAGCACGCTTCCGGCACCTGAGTTCGCATGTTGCAGGACAAGCCATGCCGGGCTGCCTCGTCGAATCCCCTCGGCATCCACGGCGTCCAGCAGAGGGATGTAACGCCACGGGTGGTTCCGATCCATCCCGCGTCCCATCGTCCGCGGGATCGCGCAGTGCATGGCCCGCAGCATCATGCCGCCTGCATGTTGATCCAGAACCGAAAGGGGCCGAGAGTCGTCTTCGGGCAAAGCGTCGTCCAGGTGGTTGATCGTTGCCCGAAAGCGACTCCCGACCCCATCCGCTGACGGCCACGCTGGATCATCTGCCGATCCTAACGCGGCTCGGCCGCAACCAAGTAGGTTGGGTCTCCGACCCGACCCGGTCGGGACAGAGTCCCAACCTACAAACATGCGCGCACCGTGCGCGCATGTTACGACCGAAGACTCTACGCGACGTCTTGGACTGCGCCAAGAAGTCGAGGCCGCTGGCGCGGCAGTGGATGTCGACCG
>SKVE01000535.1 GCA_007129635.1 Planctomycetaceae bacterium | reverse complement strand
TGAGTCAGCAAGCGGCTGGACCGTCTTTGGAGTTTTTTCGCAACCCCGCGTCAAGCGGGGTCAGCGAGCCGACTGCATCTCCGGTTCGCAGCAAAACCGACGTGTGCTCAACGTTTCGGGGCGGGAGCTTCGCGGACGACCGCCCCGTGCTCGTCGCTGAGAATCAGAATCGCAAACTCGCGGACTCTCGCTTGCTGATCGCCGCTGACTGAGGCATAGTCGAACCGCCCACGAAGGTCCGTGTAGCCGTCCTTGTAAAACCGCACCTGACCATCCATGCGGCGGGCATAGACCTTGACATATACGCCACCATAACCGCGTTCGCCGCCCCGCTGACGTACACTCAACTGGCCATAGTTCTCCATCAGCCGCACGTCCAGACTGTTGGAGAAGTAGGTGGCCGCCCGCTTCAGCGGACCGCCTACCACCTCGATCATCACGTTCTGCCGCGCCAAATTGTCCGGCAACCTGATCATGTGCTGCTGCTGATCCGCTGCCAATTCGACGGTCTGCGTGTGGTTCGGCTGGATAAAGGCGAATTGCCCACCGTACTGCGTGACGAACGGCTGATTGGAAAACAACAGCTCGATGTCCATCAAGTAGTAATCGATGCGGACGCGTTCCAGGTTGGCATAGCCGATTTCGATCCGATCCCCCTCGACGTGAATCTCAAGAGCCGGATCCGTGTCGGCCAGTCGCTGTTGCTGCTGGTCCCGGTCGTCGACATCCACCAACCGCCCTTCGCCCTGGCCTTCGATCTGGTCCAGTTGGGCCAGCACGTTTTCGAAACGCTTGCGCCAGCGATCAATCGGGTGCGTCGCATGCCGCTGGGCAATCTCCCGAGCCGTTTCCAGATCGGCAGTGAAGAAGGCCAGATGGGCCTGGAAGTAGGCGTACTGCAACCGGCTGTCCAAGGCCTCGGAATCCACCCCGGCGAACCACTCCAGCGTTTCCTCGACGCGATCCTGCAGCAGCAGGTAGTAGGCGATCGCCAGGCGGTCGTTCGCATCGAACTGGCCTTTGTGGGCCAGGATCTGCAGGAACAGCAGGGTTTGCGTGTGCACCGCCTGGTTGACGATCTTGCGGCGCGGTCCCAGTTGATGGGCCCGGGCGTTGACCAGCGGATCGTACTCCAACACCTGCCAGATATGCCGTTCGACCGGATCGATCTGCAGCGGGGTCGATTCCAGATAGGGGCCGCATTGGCTGACGAAGGCATCCTGGTGCCGCAGGTACTGTTGAATGGCGGGCACATGGTTGTGCATCAGGCTGTAAGACCAGAGCGTATCGTCGTAAATAAAGCGGGCTTCCAGCAACTGGATCGCGGCGGCGAAGAATTCCGCATCACGCATCCGCCAGGCGATCCGTTCCAGATCCAGGGCTTCGACATTGTGTTCCTCCAGGAACTGCAGGACCTGTTCCGAAGTGCCGTTCTGAGAGAGGTAGTCCCAGTTGTCCCGATCGATTTCGCTGGGCTCCCGGACCACGCGGAAACGGATCGGATCGGCGAAGGCGACCAGATCCTCCTGGCGGGCCACGTGGACAGGGAAGTGGTCGTAGTCGCCCGGATCGGGGAAGTAGAAGTGGTATTCCAGCTTGAGGGTCTCGAACGGTTCCAGCCCGATATGCCGGCCGGTCAAGCTGCGGTCGCCCAGCACGGGCACGGCGCCTGCGGGCACCTGCAGCAGCACGTCCAGACGCTGGCGGCTGGAGGTCGGGTTGGTCACCACGACCTGAGCCCCGTACACGGTCTGGATCAAGAATTCGTCGGTGACGAACCGATCGACCTGTTCGTTATCGACGGTGCGGTAGCGATCGCCGTACTGGAAGAAGTTCTGGCTGACCAAGATCGGCACGTCGTCCTCGGACGGTTCACGCGGCTCGACCTGGCGGTAGAAGGCGATCAGGGGCGAGGCGGCGGTCAAGCTGACGGGCTCGACGACCTCGGCCGCCGGGTCGAACCCGGCCAGCTCATGTTCGCCCGGCTCGAAGGGCAACTCGAGCACGGCCAGGGCCAGCATCATCTCGGCGAAATTGCCATGCGCTTCGACCAGCCGCGTGGAGAGGAACGGGGCTTGCCCGTCATGCTGCGCGTAATCACGCCAGAACGCGTTGACCCGGATCAATTCGGCAAGCTGCTCTTCGATCCGCAGATGGTAGTAATTGTTTTCGGCCCATTCGGTGGTCGGCGCGACATCGCGGTAGAAGCGGCGGACCTCTTCGCGCATCTTCCGCGCATCTTCCAGATCCATCGCATCGTCCATCACCATGTCGGCGTCCAGTCCCAGTTCCGCATCTTCGGCCAGGGCATCCATGGCCGGTTCCGCAGCCGGGGCCGGCGCGGCCGCCTCCGCCAGCTCGGCACGCGGTTCGCGGCGTTCCGACGGTTCGTCCGGGGGCCCGAGAGCTATGCCGCCCATCCTCGCGCGTTCGGGGGCACCGGCTCGCTGAGCCATCGGCGACACGCGATCCGCCTGCTCCCGCAACTGCCGGACGACCTGGTCGTCGAAC
>SKVE01000361.1 GCA_007129635.1 Planctomycetaceae bacterium | reverse complement strand
TACCTGGCCGGGTGCTTACCCAGCGACGATGCCGCTGATGTCGATCAGATGCATCTGCCGCCCGGCGCCCGTGTGCGCCGAATCGATCACGATCATCTTCCCGTCCGGGCTGTGCCGCGGGTGCGTGTCCACTCGCCATTCCCCCGAGTACTCGCGCGGCGTGTGGTAACGCCCCAATTCGATGCGACGCTCGGTGGGAAGATGGTAAAGGTAGACCGTCTGTTCGCGATTGGCGTCCGGATAGGTATCGTTGACGATCCAGTCCAGGTCGGGCAGGTACGAGCAGTGTCCGTCTCGGGTCATCACCTCCGGAGCCACCACTTCGAAACGTCCGCCCTCGCGATCTTCGACCAGGTAGAACTTGTCCCCGTGGGAAGCGTGGCGTGCCCAGACCAGGATATGATCCGGATCACGCCAAATGAAATGCGAGGCCATGCCCGTATTGATGATGCATCGCAGATCCGAGCCATCCGGCGCACAGGTGAACATCCGAGTCAGCCACCGCGTGGCCCCTTCGGGTCGCCAGCGATGCAGGAATTCCAGTCGAGTTCCGTCCGGATTGACCAGCAGATGGTTGAACCAGTGCTTGGCCTTGGGCATGTCTTCCGAGGCGAAATAGGGATTCTCTTTCGGCAACTCAAACGCAGCGGCCTGTGCCAACGAGACGATCAGCTCCTGCTGACCCGTCTGCAAGTCAACTCGAAAAATACCCGATTCGGCAGGCGCCCGATCCTCGGCATGCGGGTCCGGCAACCCGACATAGCCATAGCCGGGCCGCGTGTCGTTGATGCGCCGGAAGTCGGCGGAAAAGGCGGTCCGTCCATCGGGACTCAAACAGTAAATCGGGTGCCCGACCGTTCGCCGCTGGCCGGATCGGACATCCAGGATATGACAGACGTACCGGTCGCCCTCGCGATCGTTCCACAGGATCTGCCGATCCGAACCAGGCACCCACTGCAGCATGCAACCCTGTTGCCAACCCCAGGCACGGCTCTCGTCCAGCTCGATCCAGCGATCCTCGTCCTGCAAATCGACCATTCCGATCTGGATCACGTCGTCCGGTCGCGGGCTGCGATGCTCGAAGTCCACCTGCATCCCCAAACAGTACCGTCCCGAAGGATCGAATTGCAGTTTATCGTAATAAGCAAACCAATGGTGCTTGGGGCCGCGAGTGATGGTGCGCTGCGGCGGATCGCCAGCCGACGGCGTGGCCGCAGCCGACGAATTCCACGCATTGGCGGCTGCAGCCGCACAAGCGGCTTGCGTCGCTGTCGATAACCATTGTCGCCGAGTCATGGAACGGGCCATGTTGTGTTCTCCGTTCAAAAAAGGGGCGTTCTCTACGTCCATCTACAAAAACTGGTTCATCTACAAAAAAAGGGAGCAGGAATTCACCCTGCTCCCTCCAGTCTGGTTCGTGGCACCTAGCGCGGCAAAGACGAATCGAATCGTCTTCCTCCGGCTTAGCCACAACGGCAGCCATTCGCAACCCTCGAACTGCGGGCAATCAAGGAGACTCATCACCAGCGAGTTTAACCCAGGCTGCTTTCAGGGCCTACGGCTTTTTCGACCTCAGTCAGCTCGTGGAAACGGCTGATATTTCGTATTCGATCCGACAGAACATGGTGGGTCGCGGCCCGATTCGCCACCACCAACCACGCTGCCGCATCAGCAAGGTCTTAGCAGCCCTTTCTCGAAAGCAGCGTTCGGGACTTGCGCCGCCGTCTTGGCTTCCAGACTGCGGCCAACAATCTTCAGTAAACACGAAAACGATCGAGATGTCAAACACTTTTCGACAAAATTCGGCGTCTTGTCCCATCGATAATTTCAGGGTTCGCCACCTTTGACCCTGCCCAATCGATGGCGATTTTGTTACACTCTTGATCAGTTAGCCCGTAGCGACCTATCGGTCGGGTGTTCTGTTGTTTTGAAGCTGCTGGATAATCTGCCATGCGAACTTTGCCGATCGTGTTATTCTTTATCGCCATGACATTCACTTCGTGGGGTCTGTATGGTCCGGTGTTACACGAAGGCCAGCACGGTCTGGGGGCGGCCGGCCAGCCCAGCAGTCTGCGTCCGTTGATATGCGTAGGAACTTCTTATTTTCTGATCGGGGTCCTGGTTCCTGTGATCTTGCTGCGGTTTCGCGGCGAGAGGGGGCATTGGACGATCGCTGGGGCGTTCTGGTCTTTCATGGCGGGCACAGCGGGAGCGTTCGGTGCATTGGGAATCACGATGGCGTTTAAGTTCGGTGGTCGTCCGGTGTTTGTCATGCCGCTGGTCTTTGGATTGGCGCCGGTGATGAGCACGCTGGTGGCGATGTGGATGACCAAGACATTCCGGCAAGCGAGTCCTGTGTTTATTGCCGGGGTGATCATCGTGGCGATCGGTGCTGCGGGGGTGATGTATTCCAGGCCGGTGCCGTCTGCGACGACGCCGATCGTTGGTTCAACGGCGGCTGCACCGGCAGCCGCCGGGGTGCTGGTTTCCGCCCTGCTGCGGTCATCGCTCGGGG
>SKVE01000666.1 GCA_007129635.1 Planctomycetaceae bacterium | reverse complement strand
GGATACGGTCATCGGTTGGGCGGCGATCATCGGTGTGACGGCCGCCGTTATTTGGGCGATCGCCGATCGCGGCAGCAGCAGCCCTAACTGATCATCGTTCCGCAGTTGTCGGAGGACGAGTTCGCCTGCGAACCAGTCGGACAGTTTTAAAGGAGTTTCAGGGATGAAATCCAGCATTACTTTACGTGGCATCTTGGTCGCCTTGGCCACGGTCAGCATGATGCTGCCCACAAGCGGCTTTGCCATGGAACCGATCGCGGAGCACGCTCGTTCCGCGATCAGCATCATCGATGTGGCACTCGGCGAAGACGGCAGTCTCCACGGCCAGGTGCTCGATCTGCAGGGCGCTCCGATGACGCAAACGACCGTCGCCGTGGTCCAACAGGGCGAAGTGTTGGCAACCACGCAAACCGACGCGCAGGGGCGCTACACATTCGACGGAATGAACACGGGATTGTACCAGGTCGTCACCGACCAAGGACTGACCGTATGCCGTGTCTGGACCGCCGAAACGGCTCCGCCTTCGGCATTGGCCGAAACGTTGGTCGTCGACGGGTTGCAGACGGTTCGCGGCGGAATGAATGGACGCTCGTGGGGTTCGTTCCTGTCCAATCCCTGGGTGTTGGGTGGCATCGTTGCGGCCGCCATCGCCATCCCGTTAGCGTTGGACAAGAAGAGCAGCAGCCCCAATTGATGCGGTGGTTTTCCGAGGCATGGGAAATCACCATGGCAACGCATGCACGGGGATGAAGCGCCGGTCAGACCGTGGCTCGGTCTGGCTGGCTGCGCTACTTTTGGCTTGCACCGTTTGCCTGACAGGATGCCGAGCCGTCCCACCGCCCGTAGAAGATCTGTCAACGCGATGGCAAGCGGCCATCGGCATGCCGGACACGCGGGCTCGTGTCCTGGCGTGGCAACATTGGGGCGAAACGCATCTGGAAAGCGGCGACTTGATCTTCGTTCGCGGCCAGCACCGGATCCTCTTAGGGTTGGTCGATTTCTCGCGTCTGGCCAGTGATCTGACCGAAAGCCCGTTCTCGCACATCGCCCTGGTCTCTCGCGAAGGGGACCGTCTGTGGGTGTACGATACCGTCGCCGAGGGTCCGCGGCGGATCGCCTTTGCTGATTTCGTTGCCGATCGCCGCCTGACCTTATTGGCGGCCCGACGACTGCGGCTCGAGCACCGGCATCATGCTTCGCAGGCCATCGATTTCTGCTACGATGTCTGGCAGCAGCAGGTGCCTTTCGACGACAGCTTCCGCCTGGATAACGGTCGTTGGTATTGCTCGGAACTGATCGAGATGGCTTTTCGCTATGCCGGGCTGCCTTTGTCGGAACCGGTTCCCATCCGGCAGTTGCCGGGCTATGACCGCGTCTCGCCCGCCGTCGGTCAGGTGTTGCTGGCAGCCCGATCGATCGACCCGACCGAACCGGTGTTCTTCCCGGGGAATGACTCGGCAGGCATCTGGTCCAGCGCCGCGCTGGAACCCTTGCTGGAACCAACCGACATCCGCCAGCCACCTCAGCCGACGATCGAAGTCGCAGAAACGGTCGCGAATCGCTTGGATGCAAACTGAGCCCGGTATCATTCGGGCGAGGCGACAGCGGAGCGCCAAGCAATCTCAACCGGAAGAAAACCAGCGCGGCCATAGTCTTCTTGACGGGCCACCGGCCGGGAAACGCAGGTTCGGTCCCAAGGCATTGTCAATTGGTTCATCCGAGATGTAAGAAGTTGAATCGCCTGTTATGGATAAATCGAGTAATCAAAAGTCGACTGGACTCTCCAACGGACGCCGAAACAATTCAACCGTCCACGTTCGCGCAGGAGCCAGACCCATGTGAAAAATGCCTGTCCTTTTCTCTTTTCTTACTACGGCAAGACGATCACAGACGTCGGACACTTTTGGGACCATGCTGAACGGCACAAGGTGCGTGTCGTGATTCTCTGGGATCAACGCCGCGACGAAAAGTCTTGCAAGGTCGGGACGGGAAACAGGAACTCGGCATGGGCGATTGTCAGTTGCGTGACGGTCAAGGCCAGACCCGGCACATGTACCTCGTCATGATGGCGTACAGTCCGCTCACGAGCCAACTGATTGTCACCAAATCTCGCAAACAAAAGGAGGTGCTCATGCAGCTAGGGCTAGGATGACGGCAAAATCGGCCTCCGATCCGCAAACGGCCGAGAACCGCATTTTGCAAAACTTCAGATATAACATAAGCACAAGAACGACCAGGGATACCCATGTCCGACACAATCAGCAAACCGGTGATTTTTCTGGCGTTTGCCAATGACCGCAGTGATACGGTTGGCTATTTGCGGAATCTGTCCGACGAAAAACGGCGGGTGCAGGAAGCGTTGGAGCAGGCGGCAAAGGCCGGTTGGTGTGAGTTGGAGGTGCGCACCGACTGCACGGCCGATGACATCTTCAAGGTGTTCCGAGATTCCCGGTACCGCAACCGGATCGCGATCTTTCATTACGGCGGACACGCCAACGGGTATCAATTGCTGCTG
>SKVE01000532.1 GCA_007129635.1 Planctomycetaceae bacterium | reverse complement strand
ATGGACGGGGTGCCCTCGTGGGCGCCTGAGGTGCTCGAAAAACCAGTTACTTCTTGGTCGTCGGGTGGCGGGCAATGACTTCCCTGGGGAAAGAAATAGCCCGCGGTTGGCGACCTGTCCCGATGTCGCTACATGTTTGTGCGCTCCCGGCCCCGTCGCTCACGAGGTAGGCCGGTGCGCGTCGTTGATCGCTCCGGTGCGATCGGTGATCCGGTCTCCGCCGTGCCAGACCATCACAGAACCATCGCAGACAGCGTTCCGCCGGAATTAGCCCTGACGATGGCGAGTTACAAGGGTCCGCAGAAGCGGGGGCCAAGCTTGATTCGAGCCCATCTTGCGTGGCCTGTCAAGCAGGGGACTTCTACGTTTTCGGCTCTTTTTCTCCAAGCTGTTGCGGAGCGGAAATCGGTGGGCGAGAAGCTTGGAAGAATCGGCCGGCAACTCGGACAGCTTTCATGGCGTTTTGCTCCCTTGGATGGCAGGGGGCAGGCGGCGTCGCAATGGTGCGTGAGGACTGCGGAGACATCAGGCTCGAAGCCGAATTGCTGATAGAGCGTGATCGCTCGACCCGTTGCAAGAGACTCAGCGGTCACCGCGATGGTCCGAGCCTGGTTGCTTGCGACCAGCATCATCGGTGCGTTCCGGTGCTTGCAGCAGGGACTGCATGAGATCATCGGCCGGATCGTGGCCAATCTGCTGGGCCAATCGCTCGTAGCGGGACTCTTCGTAGGCAATGGCTGCGCGACGCAGCAAGGGGACCAATCGCGTCGGCTCGAACTCGCGGATCTGACGATGTGTCCAATCTTTCTCGCCCAGGGCGTAGGGGATCAGCCACTCGAGGGCTTGGCGGATGCTCCGGCCATCGTCGGTCTGGAAGTTCCACAAATCCACACCCAGATGTTCGCCCAGGGTCGCCAGCGCGAACATGCCGCGAAGATTCATCGTGCTGTAATTCCACGAGCGGGTGCGGGCCAATTCCAGCGGTTGACGACCGTCCGCTTCGATCTGCGTTGCGATTCGCCGGTTCGGCACGTTCCGGAGAACCTCCCGAGCCGCCTCGTCGTCGCCGCAAAACAGGGCGAAGGTCACTACCTGCACGTCATACCATGTGGCATGGTTGTTCTTGGTGCGGTCTTCGTCGCGACCGTGGTTGCTCTCGCGCAGCCACACAAGGTATTGCTGAAACCACGCCTCCAGCCCCTCCTGATCCGCTCGGGTCCAAGACGGCGACGCAGCGAGCATGCCCACGGCATCGACCAGCCGCGACAGTTGCGCCGTGTCGATGATCCCAATGCCCCGTCCTTCCGTTCGGCCGGGGATGGCTTGCCCATACTCCAGATGCGGGTTCATCCGCGTCTGCTGATCGAGAAACCAGACTCGCAACAGCCGGGCCGCGTGCTGGGCGTACGGCTCGTGCTCGGTCAAGAAGTAAGCCAGCGCCAGGGTTTCGACCGCCGAGGTCATCTGGCCGAGCGGCCGGCGATCGTAGGCTTGCGTTTCCGGGTTGACTTCGCCGTCGCGGCGGAGATACGGCAGACCGTCCGCCTTGCTCGGATCGGGCCACCAGAAGGGGCCGAGGCTCATGTAGTCATGTTTGTCGCCGCTGGGAGGAACGAACTCTTTGTCCAACACCGAGAACGGCCCGGCTTCCAGGGCTTCGTCCGCTTCTTGGCGAAGCTTCGTCATGGGAGCGGCCAAATGTTCGTCGCCCGCAGCGACCCGAGCCCGCGATTGCACAAGCAAGTTGGCGTCGATCAGAAAAACTCGCGGCCGTTCACCCAGTGCGCCGTTTGTTTGGCCGATTGCCGGGGCGCTCGCCCAAAGGAGAACAGCGATCCAGGCCAGTGTTGGCAGTGTGCGTCGCCATGGCATCGGCAGCCATCCGGTTTGCTCTTGAAGCCTTTTCGATTCTTGTCTCATTGTGAAAGCTCCCCACGTATCATCAACGGAAAAATTTGGACCGAGCGTGATGCACGGATTGCGAATCGCAGCCTGCGACCTTTATGGAATGGCCAGAAACATCAGCGTCTCGTTCTCGGCCAGACCTTCGAGCGTCAGCGACCTTTGCCCCGCCAAGTCGATCGACCGGCGGAGTCCGTCCCAACCGTATATCTCCAGTCGCCGCGCATCGGCTGGCAGGTCGGTGATGGTGTAGTTGCTTCCCGGACGGTCGGTCCAGTGCGGTCGATTCTGCCAGACCCATAGCTTACGTCCGCCGCCCTCCAGGATCAACTCGCCTCGATCGCGTGGGTCCAACGCGACGAAGTCCAGTCCCTGGGTCAGTCGGGCGACCAACTGCAGGACTTCACCCCGCGCGGTCGGCGTCCAGGGATCGAGCTGCGTGCAAAGCCCGTAATGCTCATCCCGCTCCGTCGTATGGAAGATATTCCAAGGGAAAACGAACTCGGCGACCGGCTGGCCTTGATCGCCCACGACGCCCAAGGCGTCCCACAGCGCCGTGAGGAATCCGACGGCCGCCTGTTCCTCGGTGACTTTGCGTTTCTTGAAATTGACT
>SKVE01000193.1 GCA_007129635.1 Planctomycetaceae bacterium | reverse complement strand
TCGCCGACTTGCGAATCCGTTCGATGATGTGCGCGCCGTTGATGAATTCCGAAGGGAACGCGCTGGGAGTGATCCAGTTGGATACGTTGGACCAGCGAAAGCAGTTTCGGCGAAGCGATTTGGAGCTGTTGGCAAGCGTCGGCGTACAAGCCGGATTCGCGATCCAGAATGCCCAGTTGCACGAACAAGCCCTGCAACAAAAGGCCTTGGAGAAGGACCTCGAATTGGCTCGCGAAGTGCAAAAGGCGTTCCTGCCGAAGTATCCTCCGTCGCTGGCCGGTTACGAGTTCACCGCCTTTTATTCGCCGGCCAATCATGTCGGAGGGGATTACTACGATTACATCGGATTGCCCGACGGCCGAACGGCGATCGTGGTGGCCGATGTCGTGGGCCACGGGGTGGCGGCCGCGATGATGATGGCCAAAGTCGCTGCCGAAGCGAAGTATTGCCTGGCCAGCGAAAGCCACCCGGCGACGGCGATGTCCAAGTTGAACCAACGGATCACGATGCTGGGCGTCGATCGTTTCGTGACGATCATCATGATCGTGTTGGATGATGAAAAGAACGAGGCGACGATTGTCAACGCAGGCCATATGGCGCCCCTCTGGCGTCGCGCCGACGGCACCATCACGGAACCTGGGGGGGATCTTTCGGGATTGCCGGTCGGGATCCTGGAAGGCATCTCGTTCAACCAGACGACGATCCAGTTGAAGCCGGGGGACCTGCTGATGATGTACACCGATGGTGTCAACGAAGCGATGGACGCGAAGAACCAGCAGTATTCAATCGGCCGCCTGCGGGACAAAGTCGCCCAAACGTACCTCAACCTGGACGAATTACGACAACTCTTGACCGAGGATCTTCAGGAATTTACTGGAGGCGGTGCCCAGGACGACGATATCTGCTTCGTCTGCCTGCGATACGCGCCGTAGTCGCTGTCAGAAGAGGGGGCTGCTCCTCTCCGGGCACACCCGAAGGTCTCCAATATCGCGGGAGACCTTCGGTCGGCGGTTTCGGCAGAGTCGGAGACGCTCGCCGAACGAGGTGCCTCGCCGGAGATTTCCCCTCGTCGCCGACCTAACGGCAACGTCGCAGACGGTTGACCAACCGCTGGACGATCTGGCACCGGTGCCGAATGTGAACAGTGCATCGAGTGCGGGCGACGTACGGCTGGGCTACAGCAGGTTCGCCCAACACGATCCAGATGTTGCGGAAATGCACCGGATCTCGATGGTTCTGCAGCAGGATCGGCAACGGTTCCGGGCCCTCCGGCAACCCAGCGCCCGTCTTCGCTACCACCTCCCGGTTGCTGTGGATCGGTACCCCGTTGTGCAACACCGTGATCCTGGCATTGGCGATCTTGTTGCCGTCGCTGTCAAATCGCGCCGCTCGGAACCAGATGTCAAAGGTTTGCCATGCCAGCGGCGGTAGGGACATGTTGACATCGGCGGCCTGTTGACGGTACAGCGACCCGCATCCATCAAACAGACTGTCCAGTCCAAACGAGTCCAAAATCTGGATCTCGTAACGTCGTTGGATGTACACGCCGCTGTTGCCTCGTCCCTGACCTCGGGAGTTGGGCATGTAGGGCACACGAAACTCCAAGTGCAGGCGGAAGTCGTCCACAGGCATGCTGGTCGTCGTTCCCACTTCCAGCAACCCGTCATCCGTCACCCTGGCATTGTCCATGAATTCCGGCGGAGAACCATCGAACAGCACCACGGCGTCCGGCGGAGCACTGGCGCCCATCGTGGGACTTTCACGCACCACTCGGGTCAAGATGCCCTGGTCCGTCCCGCCCGTGTCTTGAACTCGAGCCGTTGTGCCGTCGACCAGGATCATGCGGCCATCGCCCATCAGCGTCAGCATGCCATTATCTAACGCCCCGTCCAGTGTCGAACGGTCCTGCCGGTTCCAACCGGCGCCGGGTAGCCCCCCCAGGTACCACGCTGCTTCGAAACGACCATTGCCCCGCGCCACGATCTGAAGCCCCACCCTGCCGGTTCGTCCTGCGGAAATTCGGACCGTCCCCAAGTATTCACCCTGGAAGGTAAAGTCGATGTCGACTTCGGCCGGGTCTGTAATCGCGATACGCGGAGATTCGGCTGCCACGCAGACACTCGGATCGGTCCCCGTTAATATCAAAGAGAAAAGGAGGGTTGGAACGATCATCACGATTGGCAGACGCATCATGGTGAGGTACTCCATCGGTTGAGCAGGGCGGACGGGCCGCAAAGCGGGAAATCTGAAGGAAACTCGTCATCGAGCCGAAAAACTACCCTGTCCAGCTTGATCGATGATCGCGGACGCTGCAAGCCACAGGCCCAAAAAAGGCCCCAATTCCACCGTAACTCGGTCGTCTTTCCATACTTGGTGGGTTTCTTATACTACCTCAGGAATCGTTCAGAATGGATAAACAGCCCCAAACGGCAGGAGAATTGTTGTTTTGGTGATACCCTGTTTGTCCTTAGTGACTAACGAACCCTCGCGTCATCCAAAGGATCGTTATGCCTGT
>SKVE01000362.1 GCA_007129635.1 Planctomycetaceae bacterium | reverse complement strand
GGACAGCGTCTTTGGCGCCATGCTCATGTTTGTGATTGGTGGTGGCTTGGAATCAGACCCTGTTTTCAGGCTTTCGGTCTTTGGTTACACTCAGATGCAAGTCGCGACCTTGACGAATCCAATTTGCGGGTGCGATCTATCATGTGATGGCACGCGGAAATGGTGGACAACGGCTGTTCCACGGCGATGACGACTATCAGAGAATGCTCGAAGGGCTGAAAAATACCGGCCTGGTTGCTCGCATCAAGCGGTCGCAGCATTCTATGGCACCAGCGCCGAGTCTCCCGAGCACGGGGCAGGGACTTGGCAGCGTATCTGGTGCATCAGCGTACCACCGCCACGCTGCGGGATGTTGCCTCCCTTCTCGCTCATTGGCCATCCCGACAGTGCCAGCGACCTGATCCGCAGGGCAGAAAGCGCGCTCGCGCAGTCCGCCGAGTTGCGTTTGGAACTCGAAAACATCGAACGTCTACTCACGAATGCCGGTTAACAGGGTCTGACCCCCTGCGCCCCCATTCGGGGATCGTCTTGTGCCGGACCAGAGCGGTTTGGATGATCTTGGAGAGCAGCATTTCCCGTTGGTCGGCGCGGCGGGCCCAGTACTCCTTGTAGACGTTCTCCAGGTTCATGTGCTGGACGACTTGGCCTTCGTCCTGGATGACGATACGGAAGTCTTCGCTGACGTAGGTCACGCTGCCCGGTTCTCCGGCCTTCTTGATGCGGGCGGCGACGGTCTGGCCGAAGTCGTCTTTGCTGAGCGGAGATTGTGCTGAATAAACCATCTGTTTCCCGATTGACTTGGGAATCGAACGCTAGATCCTTTTTACGAAACTCGACAAATCTTCGACGGCGATGCCCTTGGCTGCCACCGCTTCCAGGATAGCATCAATCAGCGTTCCATCGTCGGCAACTTAGCACCGTTCGAGAAATAACTGACGCATTTTCTGCCCCCTCACCCTGCCCTCTCCCACGAGGGGCGAGGGACATTGGACAGTTATTTCTCGAACGGTGCTTCGTCATCGGCGTGATCGGGGCGGTCGTCCTGCTGTTCGTGCTGCAAAAGTTCGGACGGCGGATATGAAAGCATCGTCGTGTGAACCTGCGGTCAGCGCCGCACATCGTAGCAGTACAGGGTATCGCCATACCGCAGGAACAGTCTGCCTTGGCCGATCACGGGATGTGCCCAGACATCTCGCCCTGCGGCCAGCCGGAACTCGCCCACCGTTTGAAATCCAGCAGCCGTCGGTTCTTGCAACAACATGGTGCCTGAAGCGGTCAGACAATAAAACCGTCCCTCTGCGAAGATCGCGGAGCCACCGGGCGCGTCGCTGACCCCCTGGGCTTCGCCTGTCACGGCATCGACCATTACCCAGCCACGCACGTCGCCGCGACTGCTGGACCCGCACAGCCGGCCGTCAACGCAGATCGTTCCACCGTGACTGATCGACAGTTTGCGAGTCCAGGCTCGTGACGCCGAGTCGTCGCCAAGCTGGACGCCAAACACGGCACCGAATCCGCGACTGGAATTGGTCAGCAACAATCGCCGGCCGCAGAGCACTGGTGTCGTGTTGACGGTGTTGTTGGGATCGACCTGCGGCAGATGCCAAACCAGCGTTCCATCTTCCGAGTCCACGGCAAACACGTACTTCAAACCGCCGTTGACCAGCAGCTTGCGATGTCCGAAGTTGATGAGAATCGGTGAGGAGTAAGACGCCTGCTCGCCAGCGAGTGCCCCAGTGGCCCAAATCGGTGAACCGGTCCGCTTGTCGTGCGCTACCATCAGGCCCTTGGCTCCCGCAGGCGTCGCAAACACTCGGTCGCCATGCACCAACACCGACTCGCTGATTCCCCAGACGATGTTTTTTGCTTCGTATCGTTCCAGCACATTCACCGTCCACAGCATGTCGCCCGTCGCAGCATCCAGACATACCAAGCGTCCGTGGGCGTTCATGTGATATAACTTGCCGTCGTCGTAGGTGCAGGATGACCGCGCGCCGGGGTAGGAGTTCCTCCAAGCCTGGCCGTTGGCGATCTTCCAGCAAGGTTGCCCCTCCAAGGTGAAAGCGCTGATCGCCAATTCCTTGTTTTGATCACCCGTGATGTAGACCCTGTCCGCTACCACGATCGGGGACGAGTAGCCTTGACCGATGCCGGAGACCTGCCACAGGAGTTTGGGGCCGCCGTCCGGCCACGACTGCAGCAATCCGGTTTCCGGGGAGATTCCGTCTCGATGCGGACCCCGCCACTGCGGCCAGTCCGGCGCCGCGGAGCGAACCAGCGACGGTATCGCCTCCTGCTCGGCCGCCGTGAGGGACGCAGCGACGGTCAAAGCGGCCAGGCAAACACTTGCGATGGTGCAGGCAAAACGTGTGATCATGATTTTTTTCCGTAGGAGGTTCTTCTGAAGGATCTGTATCTTAATGTAGCCCATGGCCTTGTTTCCAGGCCCGCACGTACCCGACGCTGAACGTCGATGGCGAATCGTCGTCGTCGGGCATACCAAACCCGGCGGGCATTCT
>SKVE01000093.1 GCA_007129635.1 Planctomycetaceae bacterium | reverse complement strand
CTGCCGCCGATCGAGAATCGCCTGGACATGCGCGGCGGCTCGAGGTCCGATCGATGGCATCTGCCGCCCGATCGAATTCAGCAGTTCCGCCAGGTCGGGATCAATCGTGTCCGGAACATAGCCGTCGGGCAGCAGACCCGGACCACCCTCCTGCGTACGGTACCCCGCGGGCAACTCGACCTGCCCCTGACCTCGATAGATCCAGAAGACGCGCATCCCGCCATGCTCGCTGAGCAGTTGGTCGCGGCCGTCGACTTCTACTACCGACAATCGGATGCCAGGATAATCGGCCTCGAACCGCTCTTTGATCGCCGCGAACTGGCGGTCGTCATCCAGCGAAACCTTCACCACCGGTTCCGCCGTGCGGTCGCTTAGGCCCGCGAAGACAGCGGGCAGACCAGCCGCTGTGGGCAACCCCCAGGCGGCAGCGGTCGCTGTGGCAAGGAATTGGCGTCGCGTTGCAGTCATGACAGGCTCCCTCTCTCTGTTCGTCAGTTTTCCAGTGTTACGTTTTGCAGCATTTCCATGGAACTCGGCACGCGATCACTCTGGCCGACGCTCCAACAAGCGGCTCAATTGGAATTCATGATACTTCCGCTCGGCAGCCGGTTGGCCGTCAGGGCCAGCGTTGGCCACCCAGAAACGGGTGCTGGCCGGTTCGAACAACACATTGTGAAGGTTCGAACTCATGGCCACCGGCCGATCCATCAATCGCAGCGCGCTGGCCGCATCGAAACGGCCATGCCCCTCTCTCACTCGCCGCGCCAGTTCCTGGTAGCGGTCGCCTACGGAAAGCAGCACCGTATCCGGACTGGGGTTGGGCAACATCGGATGGCTCTCGCCAGGATGGACCAGTTCGAATTTGTTCCAGGAAGCTTCCATCCCCACCGCGCGATTGTCCTTGCCGTCGGCGATCACGTAGAAGTACTGGCAGGTGCGAGGACTGTCCCGAAACACCGCAATCGCCTCGTCCAACGTCCCCGCCGTCTCCAGCACTTCGCGGACCAACCAGCTCATCGGCACCCCCTGCCAATGTCCCAAACCCGCGCCGCCCATCTCGCCGATCGAAACGTGCCGCGCGTTCATGCCGGTCACCGAGCCCAGAAAACCTGCGTAAGTCACGTTGACAAACGGGATGCCGCCTTCCGGTTCAGCCACGACGATCACCGCGTACTCCTGCAGGCCCCAATCGGTTGCATAGTCCAACACGCGACCGTGATACAACGTCCCGTCAGCGGTGGCCGAATTCATCACCGCAAAGCCACTGCAATGAAACAATTCCGGAATGAAATTCGCAACACGGGCATCGTCCAATGAAACTTGAGCGCCGTCGGCCAACCCCCGAAGCTCCTCGAAGTACTTCTCCGGAACGAAAGGCTCCTGCAGCTTGATGATGTTCTCGATGATCTTCCGCGGTCCGAGTTTAAAGGGCCCCCACTGGAACACGACGTTTTGGGCTTCCACTTTCAGCAGGTTCTCCAAGTTCTTCTGAACCTGTTCCCGCAACAATTCACCATGCTGGCGGCCCATGTCGTAGGGCGAGCCTTTGACATGCAGCACCGGATATCCGTCGATCGATTCCAACCACCCCTGTCCAAAGCGGCCAAGCACCTCGGCTTGTGCCGGAGCCAGCCAAACGACGAGCCCCAATACCAGCAGGGTGAAAATCATCCCAACCTGACGCTTTGGTGAACTCATGGTCATCGGTCTTTCTCGCAGAGTCAGACGGTCCGCAGCCCCGTCTGCGTCGATCGCAACGCAGTTGACGGCACTTGAGCTGATCGGCAAGCCATCTGACGGAACCTCTAATCTACAGTAATTCATTCAAATGTAAAACGCAGCGACTCACTACCCCTCTGTCAGGCATCGACACAAACCCCGTTGCAACGACGACTTTGATCTTCATGAGTGTCGCAGCCGACCGCATTCACGAAATCGGTTCCTTCAGGGGAAGTGGAGCTACTTACTATTTGCTGCTAATTTGCAGTTGTAGGCGTTTGAAAATCGCGTATGATGCATTGGTTGACTGGTTTACCCGGTGGTGTAATTGGCAGCACTAGGGCTTTTGGCTCCCTTAGTCCAGGTTCGAGTCCTGGCCGGGTAGTTTGCTTTTCGCGGTTTTTCCGGTTTTTACCCTGTTTTCGTGCGTTTTCGTGCACCGCCTCCGGCTGGTTAATGCACCGCTTTTGCTCCCTAACTGCACCGGATACTGCACCGCTTCTCCCGTTGGTTCCGATGCCGCCCGTTCAAAATCCGCATCGGTGACTCGCCAGTAGTGCCGATCCGCCACCGCCGTAGAGTGGCCCAACCATGCCGCCGCGACGTGGGCCGGGTATTCAGCAGCCAATTCGGTGGCCCTCGATGCCCTCATATTTTGCCACAGCTTTGGCCATGGTTCCAAACCGGCATTCTCGATGATCCGCGTAAGCTGGGTTCGCAAATTGCACCTTGAGGATCGGTACCGAGTGACCAAGTGGACTTGCCCCTCGTCTGCTTGATCAAAGGCCGTTTCCAAGTGTGGCCGCAATTCG
>SKVE01000191.1 GCA_007129635.1 Planctomycetaceae bacterium | reverse complement strand
TCCTGGAAACACGCCCAGGTGGGCAGTTTCTACATCTTTCGACATCTAAAGAATCACACGGTTTTCCTGGGCAGCGGTGATCCACAGCAGAGAGCTTATGGTGTCCTGGGTCTGGCGGATTCGTTCGAGGAACTCATCGGGCCTAACCTGCCCAGGCTGATGACAGCGGTCCTGCTTCCCTTTCGGGGAAGAATCATTTACGACGGTTTGCTCACCGGATACAACATCATTTTTGGCAGCGGCATTAAGCGACGGCTGAACGAGGAGTACAGGCAGGCGAAAGCGGCGTTTGGCATCATCACATCACTAGGAGCTGAGGCCCCCGCAGCCAAACCGCCAAAGAAAGCCGAACGTAAGCCGCGAAAAGAGAAAGCGACATCAACTGCCCCTTCAGCGGCCGTTCAGGCGAAAGCGATGGCGCAAACCCTGAACGAGATGACCGACGATTTTTGCCGAGAACATCTGAACGACGATTACGCTGAATTGTGCCGCGAATTGACGGCAGCCTTAGCACGCAAACGGCCATCACCATTGCTCCGTGGAAAACTGGCAACCTGGGCCAGCGGTATCGTCCGCACGATCGGCTGGGTCAATTTTCTTCACGATCCGAGCCAAACCCCGCACATGAAACTCTACGCCATCGACGAAGCATTTGGCATAGCAGAAAGCACGGGTGCAGCCAAGTTGGGCGAGATTCGTAAGATGCTGAAGATTTATCAACTCGATCCCAAGTGGACGTTACGGAGTCGGTTGGATGACAACCCGATGGTTTGGATGCTGTCGGTCAATGGATTCATCGTGGATATTCGCACTCAGCCGCGGGAACTCCAGATAGAAGCATTCCAGAAGGGCTTGATCCCCTACATCCCGGCGGATCGTTAGGAACAATCGTCGTAAGCACCGTTCGAGAAATAACTGTCCAATGTCCCCTCGCCCCTCGTGGGAGAGGGCAGGGTGAGGGGGCAGAAAGTGCGTCAGTTATTTCTCGAACGGTGCTAAACTTTGTGGAAGGAAGGAGTTCGAATCTGATGAACGTTCGTTTTACCATGATCCGCAAGTTGATCACGATCGTTGTGGGAATGTTGGTTGCCTGGGGAACGATGGCGGAGGTCGAGAACGGTCAGGCTGCTGACGCACCAACCTTGGATCGGGCGCCGGCCAGCGACGAGATATCTTATCGGCCCGAGCACGATGAACGAGTCGTTGCAAATCCGCCCGCCTTCGTCTGGCTTCCGGTTCGAGGTGTTCCGCATTGGATCGTCCAGTACGCGCCGGTCGAGGACTTTGCGGAATCGCAGACGGTCACCATCCAAGACCTGAGCATGACGGTGCACATCCCGTCCAACACGCTCGAGCCCGGCGTCTGGTACTGGCGGTACGGCTATCAGGGTGCGGAAGGTCCTGTCTACAGCCGCAGTCGCCGCTTTATCATTCCCGAGGATGCTGTGGTCTTTCCTTATCCGGGAGTCGAGCCGCTGCTGCAACGGATACCTGACAGCCGGCCGCGAGTTTACTATATGCCCGAGACGGTCGCTCGAATTCGCGAGGATGGCGAACGATTCGCCTGGCTGACCGAACCGGTGATCGCTGCGGCCAACGCCGTGTTGAAACGCGACGAGGCTTTGTTTGAAGAGCCCGATCCGTGGAAAAAATACGACGATCCGCGCGCGGCGTACATCGACGCCTTTCGCACGATGCGGCCGTACACTCGCGGAATGGAAACCTGCGCGCAAGCTTACCTGTTTACGGGGGACGCTCGATTCGCTGCCGAAGCCAAGCGGCGGCTGATGCACTTCATGACCTGGGATGTGGACGGTCCATCCAGCATCAACGGGCCGACGGAACTGGGGATGGATATCGCCGAACACGCCCCCCGCACGTTCGATTGGATCTACGACACCTTGACTGATGATGAGCGGGCTTTGTGTTTGGACGTCCTGAGTCGTCGCATCGGCCAGATCAATCGGATGCACCGCCGCCGCCCCTTCGAATCCAGGCCTTTCTCCAGTCATCCGGGCCGCATGATCGGCTTTGCCGTCGAAGGCAGCATCGTGCTGGCTCATGACGTTCCCGAAGCCGCCCAATGGCTGGACTATACGCTCAAGGTCCTCTGGTCCGTCTATCCGGCCTGGGGCCGCAATGACGGAGGATGGCACGAAGGCGTCAGTTACTGGACCGGATACATGCGTCGCATGTTCCGGATTGTCGCCGAGTTGGATCGGTTGGGGATCCCGTTGAAGGACAAGCCATTCTTTCAAAACACGGGCGATTTCGGGCTATGGGGCGCCTATCCTCATCGCGGTCACCGCGCGTTCGGCGATGGGTACGAGGGCCGCGTCGGCCGGTCGCAGGCCGATCTGATGTACATGATCGCCTGCCTGTACGATAACCCGTACTATCGCTGGTATGCGGAACAGATGCGGGGCGGGCCGAGTGGGCCGGAATCGCTGTACCTGCGACGCACGGATCTGGAGGCTCGACCACCGACAGACCTGCCCTTATCCAAAGCGTTCAAGGATATCGGACTGGTC
>SKVE01000934.1 GCA_007129635.1 Planctomycetaceae bacterium | reverse complement strand
GCCTGGTAGGCGTAACCGGTCGCAACCGCCGCAGTCACGACCGGGACCGAACGGAACTGAGGCGGACGATTCCCGGTCGGCTGGTGTACCAGAAGCGCGAACGATTGCTGGGCCACCCCTCCGAATCCGTCGTCCGCTTGCACCGTCACGTGATGGTTGCCCAAGGGTAATGATGGCGAGTCGGGCGCCCAGACGATCTGACCGGTAGACGATTCGATCGTCATCCCCATCGGAGCCGCCGTCAACTGGTAGCGAATCGGATGGCCGTCCGGATCCTGCGCTCGAGCCGCATACTGGTAGGTAACATCCTGAGCCACCGAGACGTTGGGGACGCTGGTGAACGATGGCGGGCGATTCGCCTGGCCAACCAGCACCAGATCGTACGTAAACGGGACGCGTCTCGGGTTATAGAAGGACAGCGTCAGTTCCTTGGTCGCCTCGCCCGGACGAAAGACGCCCTCCGGACCGACCAGATGGCTGAAGTCGAAATAGGCGATCCCTTCGCTTGAAAACCCACTGGCACCAAACGCATGCACGGATGGATGGCTGATGTTGGTGATCCCCAGGTAAAGAGGGCCTTCCAGCGCGTAAGCACCGCTGTTGGTCAGCGTCAGATCGGCATACAGCACATGCTGGCGATCGTGGAACGAGGTGCGTTGATAGGCGGTCGCGAATTCCGTCAAGTCGGTCATCGATGTCTGGGCAATCAGCGATGGTTCTTCCGGCAGCCCGACCAGCATCAAATCGGTTATCGCTGTCCTGCCCGCCACATCCACGGCGGTCAACTGGTAAGTATTCTGACCGGGTGCGACGGTCACCTGCGTGAAGAATCTGCCCGCCGCGTCCAATGCATCGACCGGCGAGCCATCGATCATCACGGTGGCCAGCGGTACGGTGCGATGGCCGCCGGCAGCCAGTCCGGTGACCAGCACCTGGGTGTCTGCTGCGAAGCGGCTGTTGTCGGGCGGCGATTCCACTTGGATCGATGGGCCGACGGAAAGGCACTCGATCACCAGTTCTTCCAATGCCGGGACCACGTCCCAGGAACTCGACCGCAACGTGACCTGTACCTGAAAATAACGTCCCGTGACGTCTTGCAGCACCTGATCCGATTCGATCTGCACGTAGGGCAGCAAGTCGAGTGTGGCTCGATCATTCGACGCCCGCACACGCAGTTCGATCGAGCTTCCTTCGGGAACGACCGTCTGGGTGCTGACCGAATACCAGAGCGCGTCCAGATGCTCGGCGTCCACGGTATGGGTCCAAGTCCCCTGGGCAAAGGCGTTCCAAGATACGAACCCGGTCATGTCGCTGTAGGTATACGGCGCGGCGTTTGGTCCGATGTCGACGCGCAGATCCACCTCGCCCAACGGGATCTCCTGGTCGCCGAAGACCCGCAGTTCGCCCGCCTGCGGGTCGATGCGGCTGACGCGTCCGCCCTCGGGAACCCAGACCTTGCGGAACGCATCGGCGGCCGCTCCGTGAATTCCGCAGAAGCCCTCGACGACGCCGACCGTAACGTGTTTCAACGGGTTATCGGGCGTCGAGGCGGGGTCGGGCGCCAGGTGCCAGATCCGTTCGTCGACCTGGCAGGAGCCGTCGCCCGTGCCCACCACCCAGACATGCCCGCGGTGGTCGACCGACACGCCCTTCAATCGCAGGTGCTGCATCTGCGGGGGTTTTTGGAACCAGTTCAGCAGATTCCCCTGCGCATCCAATTCGTACAGCCGGCCCGAGTTGTAGCTGGCATGCCACAGGTGCCCCGTATTCGGGTCCAAGCCGATGCCGTAGTCGCCCGTGGCGTTGCCCAGCACCTGGCCAACTCCCGGCGGGTCATTTCGGTCGGGTACGAAACGCAGCAAGCCGTCGCCGAAAAGGGTCGACCAGAGTACGTCATCGCCGTCGACCAGTCCGCCGTACCCGCCCGCGTTCAGGTTGAACGCCATACCCTCGATCGGCAGCCCCGTCTGGCCGCTCAGCAATTCGTGCCAGGTGTTTGTGCCGCCGACCCAAGCATCGTTGTTGCGGTCGATCGCCACCGTCCGCGCGCCGGTGGCCAGCGTGCGCGTGTAGACGGTGATCAGTTCGTCGTCGGCCGTCGAGACGCCGCCATGTGAATCGACGCCATCGGCATTGCTCCAGGACAGGACATCCTCCAGTCCGCGGGATGTGCGGATCAGTCCGTCCCCGTCCCGATCGACGGCGGTCGAGTACTGAAACGGCCCCTGCAGATACTGGCCGTCCGGGTCGGGCTGAAACTTCCACGGTTGACCTTCCTCCCACGGGCTGCCATCCAAGCTGACCTTGTTTCCGCGAGTCCCGCCCACCACGACGCCGATGCGGGTGACCGAGCCCATAGGAACCCCATCGATCTCCGACGACTCGGCGCGGTTGGCTACCCACACGTTGCCCATCAGATCCACGGTGGTCCGCGACGGATCGCGGCCCATCGCGAACTCGTAGGGTTCCGGATCGTACCAGTCCATTTCGTCCGGGTCGGTCTCGTTCAGACCGGCGATCCAACCGGGGGC
>SKVE01000970.1 GCA_007129635.1 Planctomycetaceae bacterium | reverse complement strand
GCCTACGTCAGCGCCCTGTCCAAAGAGATCGAAGTGGTCAGCCATCAACCGGCCATGGGCGACCGGCCGTTTCGCCTCGTCTATTTTGGCGGAGGGACCCCTTCATTCCTGAGCGTCCGACAGCTTAACTCGTTGGTCGATCGCCTGCGAGAAAACGTGAACTGGGATCAGGCCGAAGAGGTGACGTTTGAATGCGAACCGGGCACGTTGGCCGAACCGAAAGTCAAGGCGCTGCGGGAATTGGGAATCACGCGGCTCAGCCTGGGAGTGGAAAACTTCAGTGATGAAGTGCTCCGGGAGAACGGCCGAGCCCATTTGTCTCCGGAAATTTTTCGAGCTTGGGATTGGATCCAGGCGGCCGGGTTTCCCAATGTGAATATCGACCTGATCTCCGGTATGGTCGGCGAAACGTGGGAGAACTGGAAACACAACATCCGTCGTACCATCGAGCTGGCGCCCGAAAGCGTGACGATCTACCAGATGGAGTTACCGTTCAATACGATCTATTCGCAGGACGTGTTGGGCAACCGTATCGAGGTGCCGGTCGCCGATTGGGCGACCAAACGCGCCTGGGTCGATTATGCCTACGACGAACTGCAGGCTGCCGGCTACCATATCTCGAGTGCCTACACGCTGATTCGCGATCCGGCCAAGGTCAGCTTCAGCTACCGAGACAACCTGTGGATGGGTTCGGATCTGCTGGCCACCGGCATCGCCAGCTTTGGCCACCTGTCGGGCGTGCATTACCAGAATCATCCTGAATGGAAGCAGTACATCCAACCGCTGCTGGACGAAGGCCGGTTGCCGGTGGGTCGAGCCCTGCGGCCGACGCCGCACCAACTGCTGATCCGCGAGATGATCTTGCAGTTGAAACGCGGGTACCTGGAACCCGACTACTTCCGCAACAAGTTCGACGCGGACATCCTGCAACTCTGGCCCCAAGTCTGGGACCGCTACGTCCAGGATCAGTTGGTACAGCTCCGGAACGATCGCATCGAACTGACTCGCAAAGGCTTGTTGCAAGCCGACGCGTTGCTGCCTGCGTTCTTCGAGCCCCAGCATCAGGGAGTCCGCTATACATGAGCGATTCGCTGGTGTTCATGATGGGCCAATTCGAAGCGACGTTCCCCACCGATCGGCAGTACGCGCGGAATCACATGTGGGCGCGACAGCAAGATCCCGCGTACCGCTTCGGCTTTTCGGCGTATGCCGTGCGGCTGCTGCAAGACGTGTATTTCCTGGACTGGATCGTCGATCCCGGCACCCCGTTGCAGCCGCGGCAGGAGATCGGATCGATCGAAAGCAAGAAGGCAGAAGCCAGCCTGTATGCTCCGATCGCCGGCCGGTTGAGTGCGTTCAACCCGGAACTGCTGGACGATCCTTCGGCCATCAATGTCGACACCTACGGCATCGGTTGGTTGTTCGAGATCCAGAGTCCGATCCCGGACCTGCCCGAAGGAGACGCAATGTCGGGCTTGATGTCGGCTCAGCAGTACATCGCTTACCTGGACGAGGTCTGGGTCGCAACGCAACGGACGATTAAGGGGCAATTGGCCTGACGCCAACGAATGCATGGCACGCCCGTGCTGGGGAGAATCCATCGATGAAACCGGAAATCACCGTCGTGGTGGCGCAGGGACCGAGTCACGATCCGACCAAACGAACTCGGGAACAGGAGATCGCCGATCGGCTGAGCGGCCGAGGCGACTGGGAGGTGCTGGTCGTCCCGCATCTGAACGACTTGCGCCCTGACGCCGCCTCGCTGGCCGCACTGCGGCAACGGACCGGACATCTGATCGTCTTCTCCTGGCTCTATCCCCGCGCGGCGCATTGGATTCTGGATCGGCACAGGATCTCCGGCCAACGCGGCACGACTCGCTTGCAATTGGACACCGACGGCAAACCATCCGACGAAATGCCCAGCGATCCGCAGCAGGAGCCGGTCGAACGGGTCATCGATATACGCACGGTGCCGACGCGGGCCATCTATTGCATCGATCTGCGCGCTTGCACATCAGCGGACGCGGTCCTCCAGGAAGTCGAACGTATCCTGACCGAGACCGGAAAGAGTGCCTCCCGATCATCGGTGGCCGCGTCGGAGGGCAATGGTTCCCGGCCCTGGCGGTCGATCACCGACGACACCCAGCGACGCTGGTACCCGGTCATCGACTTCGCTCGCTGTACCAATTGCATGGAATGCATCGACTTTTGTCTGTTCGGCGTCTACGGGCTCGACGAAAGCGACACGATTCTGGTCGAACAACCCGACAATTGTCGCAAAGGCTGTCCGGCATGCAGCCGAGTCTGTCCGGAGAACGCTATCATCTTCCCGCAGCACAAATCGCCCGCCATCGCCGGAGCCTCCAGCTCGATCGACGGCCTGAAAGTCGATCTATCCCAACTGTTCGGCAAGCCGGAACCCGACCAGCACGCCAAGCAAATCGCCCAGCAAGAGCGCGATCAGCAACTCGCCGCATCCGCCAACCAATCCAGCTCGTCATCCTCCACCGTACCCCCATCCCAAGACGCGCCTCGCCGCGACACCAGCGACGACACCAGCGACGACCTGGACAAACTGATCAACGCCCTGGACCAATTTGATTTGTGATTGGTGATTGGTCAGTGGTCAGTGGTCAGTGGTCAATCGCTTCGTCGAGCAGCCGATCCGCAGCATTTCTTGAACTTTTTCCCGCTGCCGCACGGACACGGCTCGTTGCGCCCGACACGCGTCTCATCGTCTCTCTTTATCGGAGTTAGCTTAGGATCAGACGTTGGAAGATATTGTGGAGAATGCGTTGGTTGCGTCTTCTCGACGGTCGGTTTCGGTTCTATCGGTCGAAATGCTACCCAGCCGCGAAGCATCTCCACTGTGTCTTCGATGTACGCTGGTTTCTTCCTTAATTCCCGCAGGACCCGATTTCGTCCACGAGCGAGCTGGCGGTCGACATCCCCTAAGCAAATAAAGAATGTATCGACGAATCGTAGATCATACGCTCGTTTGATATCGTCGTAGGCCTCTTCGGGAAACAGATCGTGGAGCGAACGAACGGAGGCCAGGATGGCTCCATAATCCTTGTTTTCGATGGCCTCGATCAGGATCGTCCTGAGGTGACCCACGATTTCTTCACGGCTGCGAAGCCCGGCCACGAACAAATGCACGAGTCCCTTCTGGAATGCCCAACGGACGTACTGATTCACCTCGATATTGCGGATCATACCTAGAATATCGTCTAGCCGTTGGTCGGCCATGGCTGGCACGGCGTGCGGAAGTGCCTTGTGGATGGCGTCGCCATACAAATCTAGAGGCAGATCGTCTGGTAGACTGGCAACCTGGAGGATGGTTTCGAGCGCCTCCGCTGCACGAAACTCGATCAATAAGAAAAAGGCGAAGAAGCCTCCGTTCCGTTCGCGTTTCCCATCCTCTCTGATTAGCTGAACATCCCGCTCGATCAACTGCACAAGACCTGGAATGATGCGGTCGCGGCATTCTTGGGCAGCTCGAATTGCCGGGACCGGTAGCATCCTGAACGGTACATCAAGCTCGGTGATGATCTCATCCGGTTCCAGTCCCAAAGACTCTTCAGCGCGTTTGGCGTCTGAATCCATGTACATCCCCCTTTCCGCGATCCGAAAAATGGTCTACTCGTCCAATCCGAGAATGTAGCAAAGTGAAATCGGGGGTACAGGGTGCTGCGATTACGCGATTTCGCCAGCTCGACACGCCAGGTCTACCAACTGCGGAAGTGGTTGGCAAAGGCGCGTTCCAGATCCGGGATGCGGTGACGCAGTCGGCGGCTCAAGCGGCCTGGGGGCGTCAGCGCCTGGATATCGGCCAGGTATCGGACCAGTTCCTCGCGCGCTTCGGGTGGGCCGTGCAACATGAAATGCGTCCAAGCCCACGCGTGGCGATATTGGGGCCGTCCCATTTGGTCCAGGTCGGTCATTCCCTCCAGTTCTTCGATCAGCGGGACACGACCCAGGCGAGCTGCCCAGGCCACGCTGCGATGGTGGGGACTGCCTCGTTGTCGCAAGGCAGCCGGTACCTCGAAGTACTCCGCCAGGCCTTCGTCCAGCCACAGTGGGACCATCGGCAGCGCCGCGTTCAGCAGCGCATGCGCGCACTCGTGCCGTAAATCCGTCTCGAAATCCTCGCCTCGATAAGCGAACACCATGCCCGGGCCGCGCGCTTTGATGAACAAGGCTTTTCGCGTGGGTGCTTCCGGAAAATATTCCCGTAAGTACGCCTGGTACGTGCTCCGTCTGTTGAACAGGAACACGTAAATCACTTCGTGAGACGGCTGGATTCCCAGCATTTCGACCAACTGGGTCTGCAGCAAAGGCAGGCTGTTGAGCAGATCATAGTGCGGAGCCAACGGAAAATCCGCGTGGACGATGAATTGGCCGATTCGATATTCGTCCGGCCATTGAGCGGCTCGCGACGACTGGCCCACCGGCAGCCCAAAGCTCCAGGCCACCGCCGTCAGCAACAAAGTACGGATTGACACCGAGGCTGGAAACATGCCGTCTCGCTGGAGCATCCGGAGGGATCAGGCCGCTTTGTCGCGCTTGAACAAGCTGGACAGGAAACTACGTGGCTTGGGCTTGTATCGCAAGATCTTGATGTCTTGGCCGTCGACCACCGCCGCCGGATTCCGGCAGCATAGATCCACGGCGATCTGCTCGCCCACCAATTGCACCGTTCGCTCGAACGCGCGGCGCATCAGCGGGCGTCGTGATTGGGGACTGTGCGCGTCGGTCGCCAGGAAGTGCACAAGACCTTGCTGCAACATCCACTCGGCCATCTGCTGCGAGGCAGGACCGAAGATGCCCATCAGGCTGCCGCAAGTCACTTGCATCAGGCAGCCATGATTGACCAGCGATTCCACGATCCGCGGTTGCTTCAACAATCCCTGATTTCGCTCGGGATGCGACAGGATGCCCACCATGTTGACTCGCCGCAGCTTGGCCAGCACCTCATCCATGGGGAAGAACAATTCGTGTGGCAGTTCCAGCAGCACATGTCGGCCGCGATCGGCCAGCGTCAGCACCCGTCCATCACACAGTTTTTCCACCATGCCTTCCTCGATCCGTACGTCGGCACCGGGCAGGACACGAAGGCCGATTTCGTGCTGGTCCAACTGTTGCTGCAACTCGAGCGTCTTGGCGCGAATCAACTGGCCATCGTTATGCCCGAAGTTCCCCAGTTGGTGCGGGGTCGTTACGATGGTCGCCGTACCATCGCTTTGCGCCATGGTAGCCATTTCCAGCGATTGTTCCCACGATTGTGAACCGTCATCGATACCGGGCAGCAGATGACAGTGGATATCGACAAAAACTTCGCACGCGTTCATCACCATTCTCCGCGTTGGGCTTCCCAGCGGAAGCGGGCAAAAATCAGCGGAGCGAAGTATAGCGAACGGACGAACCGGGTCAAGACAGATTCGCTCTTCGAAATCACCAACCTGGCGGGCCATCGGGCCAGAGCGGTCCAAGCGGTCCTTTTTCTGAGGTATCGATCGGATCGCCCAAATCGGGCCAGATACCCTGATCCGCTTCCAACAGGCGTTCAAAGTCGTTACATGCCGCCTCGGTGAACACATCGGCATGGTCGCCGCTGGCCGACGCCGCATAGGTTGCAGCACACACAGCATCGAAGGCCGGTGCAGCATCTTCGGCCGTGTTGGCAGCTTCGCAAGCAGCCGCCGCACAGGCGGCCGCACTCGAAGCGATGTCGATCTGAGCATCGGCTGCGTCATAAGCAGCCGTGTCAGCACCGGCCGCGGCCGTCAAGGCGTTGATGTCCGGCAACTGACAGAACCGCTCGGCCATCGAAATGGCGGTAGACAAGGCCTGTTGATGCTCGGCGAATCCCGAGATCGATTTCGCCAGACGGAAACGCGGCTGGACGCGCTTGGCACATCGTGCCGCAAAGGCGACAATCCCCCTGAGGGATAACTGTTCTAAGTCTTCTTCCGTGGGAAGCCGGGTGGTATCTGACAAGGTGCTGTTCCGATCAATAAATTCCAGTACTTTGAAATTATTATTCGTAATGGCGCAAAATGCAATCCTCGATCTGAATCCAGCCTGTTCACCAAGGCACCGTTTTCCGAAAATCCGCTGACATGTAGTTTGTGTGAGGTATCCTAGAATTATCCATAAGGACCGGTAAGTGGTCCCGACGTCAGCCGGATGGTAGCGAACCGCCTGAACGCGGCACGACAAGTAAACACCGTTCGAGAAATAACTGACGCATTTTCTGCCCCCTCACCCGGCCCTCTCCCACGAGGGGCGAGGGACATTGGACAGTTATTTCTCGAACGGTGCTTAGCTCACTGCGACGGTTCCGCGACCGGTTCGTCGTAGCGTTTCTCGCCCGCTCGGATCGCTTCACGAAACTGCGATTCAAGCTGACGGCGCTGTTGGTACTTCTGTTCGCGCCACAAGTCGATGCCGCTCAACCGAAAGCCTTCCATGCCCACGTCCGGGCGCTGGGCCAATTGCGCCTGACCAGCGCGCAGGATCTCCAACGCCTGGACGTAATCCGGATTTTCCACGCTGTCGAATCCGGCCAGGATCGGGCTCAGTTCCGGTCGGTCGAAGCTGACCAGCGGCCCCTGGTTGCGCCCGTGATGAAACTGGCGACCCAGGTCGTGGCCGGTCAGCCGCGCCAGTTGGCTGATCTGGGCGCTGTCCAGCGGCGATCGGCCGCCGGGGTGGTTGGGGTAGGACGTGGCATAGTCCGGGTAGAAGACGCCGTTCAAATCGATCCAGGTGACCACGCGTGCGAACTCGTCAGGGCTCAGTTTTACCGGCTCGTGCGACGGTTCCTCGTTTCGCAACACGCGGACCAGACGGCTGGCATGCGAACCCCACGCGTAGGCTGGTTGCGTCTCGGCAGGGCCCCCGCCCACCACGCGGATCATGCCCCTGCGCCACAGTTCGTTGTACGACGTGTTGAAGATCAGATTGCGATCCGCCGCCAAATTCAAGGTCTCGCCGGCCTCCTGGCCATAATCGTGACAACTGGCGCAGTGCTGGTCGAAGACCGGCTGGACTTCGGTCATGTAGTTGAACGTTTCGGTCGTGCCGCGCCAGCCCGTCATGGGGTGCGGCGCTTGGCTCAGCGCCATCCCGACCGGTTGTTGCCCGTCCAGCAAGGGGGCTGATCGGCGATCGTCGTGACAGCCGATACAGCCGGTGGTCTCGCCCGATTGGACGACCGTCCCGCTGCGCATGGACTGGATCATCATGCCGTCTTCGTCCAGCAGTTGGAAATACAGGAAGGTATCCGAGGGCACCGAGAAATGGACGGACCCGTCCGGTTCGACAGGCACCGTGCCCAAGATCCGCTTGGTTTCGAAACTGTGCCAATTTACGCCCGGATGATGGACGCCCTGGCCACCCCAGGAGCCCGGCACCCAGTAGCGTTTCTCGGGGGATTCCACCACGCGCAACGACTTGATCGTGCCTCGCGGTACGCCGCTCATGAACGAGCCCTGGTAGACGTCCTGGACATAAAAGGTGCCCTCGGCCTGCTGGAAATCCCGACGCGTTGGGATCACGGTCGGTCGAACCGCAGGACCCAACGGGGTGGGATTGAAGCACCCCGGCGGCTCGGCGTGCAATAACAACTCGTTGCCAAACACGTCGACCAGGAAGATCCCCGTACGATTGTTGGCGTCACGCGTGCCGCCGCTGCCTGCGGTCAAACGCGAAACCAAAAAGAACGAATCGCACAGCGGCTACGGATCCTTATACTTCGGCGCGATGCCCATGAACACGTCCCAGGCGTTGTCGGCCGTGCCCAGGTCGCGCACCAAATCCATCGCCTCGGGCGGCCAGATCCGCTGGACCGGGGCGCGGCCGTCCATGCCCACTCGCCGGTCGATCAACGCCAACGCGCCCCACGACAGATCGTGGCACGACGAGAAAATGCACAAAGCCTGGTGCGTGCCGGGGACAGCACGCGCGTCGATCACCGCACCCGGCGCCGGCGTGTTGTTGCCCCAATAGATCGCCTGGTTGGTTCCGTCCGGGCTGACCGTCCACAACGCCTGCGCGTCGCCGAAGTTCCGGTCGATATACTCCCAGCGATCGTACAGGATGCGGCCGTCGGGCAGGATGTCGGTCGCGCGGTCGAATAACGTGTTCTTGGTGATCTGGTGGATGTTGGCGCCGTCGGATTCCATGCGGTACAGGTTCGCGCTGATGTGCCGGTTGCACATGACGTATTTCGGCTCGCGAGTCGAGCTGAACACGATCGAATCGTCGGGCAGGTACAAGGGGTGGATGTTGTCCGAATCGGGCAGATAGGTCAACTGCCGGAGCCCCGTGCCGTCGGCGTGGATCTCGAAGATGTGAAAGCTGGACTGCGGATCAGGCCGCATGGAAAACAGGATCCTTTGGCCGTCCCAATGCACTCGTGGATCGCGGATGACGCCCGTGTCGGTCTGCAACAAGGTGGCGATCCGGCCGCCATCGCCCAGATCGATGGTCTTGAGCGCACTGCCCGCTTGGAAATGACCCTGATTGAATTCGTGCGCCGCGTCGGGCGAGAAATTGTGGGTGTTGTGATGGTCGTAGACGTACTGTTGCCGAACGACGTACACGATCTTGCGACCGTGGACCGCCGGGTTGGCGATCAAGGCTTCGCGGCGCAAGTTTTCAAAATCGTCGAGCAACTGCCGATTTCCGCCATCGTCGGACTGAGCCATCGCCGTTTGTAACTGGTCCAGCCGCGTCAGATATTCCTGGCCGTGCGGGTAGTCGTCACTCAAGCGGGCCATCAGATGCTCGATCGCCTGGCGCAACGGCCGGTACTGGGCCTCCAGGCGTCGATGCAGACGCGTGGCGTTTCGAGCTTTTGTGGCTTCGGGATCCAGGCGCGCTTCGGCTTGAAAATCGTCGAACGTAATGTGCCCCCAACCACCCGTATGTTGATCGACCAGCCGCAAAAACACCCGCTGCCCGATCCAGGCAGTCATGTCCCACTGAACCCGATGCATCGTCTGGCTGTTGCGGCCCCGAGCCTGCAGGACCTCGGCGCCGTCCTCGGTACACAACGCCACGCGGGTGCTCTCGTGCGCCCCGCCGCCGACCAGCATCGAGGCGTACGGGCCGGTGATCACCATCACCGGCGATTCCACCACGCCCGTCTGCGTATCGTCCGGTCGATCGCTGTCCGATCGTTCCAGCGTGCTCAGATAAAACTCGCCCTGCTTCGTGTACGGGACCTGGTGGTGGAATTCGAACTCGCGATTGCTGACCAACCGGTCAAATTGGCCTTCGACCACCTCCCAGTCCTGCAGATCACCTGTCTCGAAGTCGAACCGCAGCAGATCTTTCGATTCCGCCGCCCATCCGGCAGCCGCCGTCCAAGCGAACCAAACCACCATCCAGCAGCCATAGATGCGAGTCATCAACGGATTCTCCTATCGCGAAAGCCAGCATGTTACCCACCGCTTGATTCTACCTGATCGTGGCGGAAATAGGTAGGACGAATCGGCAATCCGTCCGGCGAGGCCGCGTTAGGCCCTTCATGCGTCAAGATAAACAACAAATTGTCGATGTTGCCAAAGGAGGGGCAAGAAAATGGGTGGCAAAGGAATGAGATGATGATTTAATTGCCCAACATTAGGTTGCTCAACACCCCAACTTAGGGATGCGAAAAAGCACCATTGGACACCGCTCGCCATGCCTCAGAAAATCCAACCGTTGCCGAAAGAAACCGGTCCAGAACTGCGGTTTCGCGCTCAAAGGATCGAGCTACCGGTTAACGGTCGACATCCACTGCCGCGCCAGCGGCCTCGACTTCTTGGCGCAGTCCAAGACGTCGCGTAGAGTCTTCGGTCGTAACATGCGCGCACGGTGCGCGCATGTTTGTAGGTTGGGACTCTG
>SKVE01000561.1 GCA_007129635.1 Planctomycetaceae bacterium | reverse complement strand
TGATGATCGCCAGCGATTGGTCCGGGTTGGCGGCGATCCAACCGCGAAAGGCGCCCTCCCGAACTCGACGGGATTCCGCATCCCACAATCCCTGGCACAGCTCTGCTGCCAGCTCGTACTGACCTGCTTGGCACAACGATTCGGCAGCGGCCAGCAGTGCGTCGATCGCCGCCGGCGATGCCGATGTTCCATCCTTGCCGACGTACTCCTGCAGCGTCCGTGCTGCCGGGACCGTGCCGATCTGTCCCAACGCGGTCAGACAGGCATCGGCCAACGGGCGATCCGCGTTGTCCAACAAGGCAGCGATCGGCGTCGCCGCATCCGCATCGGCCATTCGCCCCAGCGAAATCACCACGCCGATCTGTTGCAGACCCTCGGTGGTACCCAGCAGTTCGCGGAGCGCACCCGCCGCGTTGGGGCCGCCGATGCCCTCCAATGCGAAACGGGCCATGTAAGACATGCGCGCATCGGGGACCAGGTCACAGAGCGCCGCGATGGCTTCGTCGCCACCGACCGTCACCAACTGGCGGCACGCGTAGTCTTTGCCCAAGTCGGTCGCTTCGCCATGCAGGACCTGGATCAACCGAGTCTCGATGTCCGCTCGGATGGACTCGTCGCTCTGCGCCGCCCCCACGGCGTGATCGATCGGCCGGAACTGCTGCAGATCCTGGCCCGGTTCTAATACCATCAGTTTCTGAAAGGCCTCGTCCAACGCCGGATCGGCGGTGGGTTCGGCCCCAACAACTCCTGCAGGCAACAACATCAGCCCGAAGCTGAAAACAACAAGAGTTCGGAAGAACAACAGGTGGGGGGGGGACGCGGAGCGGGGAGGATGGCACATGGTCAGTTCATCCCAAGGGTTGGAGGGAAACGGGGCGTGAGCGATTCCACGGAAGGTCGCCAACGGGCGCGGGGTCCTTCCAAGGCACTTCGAACCAACAACGCCCGAAGTGCCTTTTCGAATTCTAGCGTGATCACGGGCGGCGATGCAAGCTCGATCAGGGCAATTTGCGTTGACCTAACCGCTCGCCTGTCGGAAATCGCAGCGGAGCGTTCAAACCGCCTCGCCGCTCGAAGTCGGCAAACATGGTTTCCCGCAGCGATTGGATCTTCTCCTGGTAGGAGGGCACATCGATCAGATTGTGACGCTCGGCCGGATCGTGCTTCAGATCGTGAAACGAATCGATATCCCAGACGCCGTGATAGTACACGTACTTGTACTGATCCGTGCGGATTGCCAGCATGGTGGGCGTCGCGGGGAAGTTCCATTCCCAGTGGTATTCGTACAGCACGTAGTCGCGCCATGGGATGTCCTGCCCCTGCAGTAATGGCAGGAAGGATTCGCCCGCCCAGTCGACATCGTCCGGCTCGGGGACGTTCATCGCTTGGAGCACGGTCGGCGCGATATCGATGTTCTGCACCATGTGATCGATCCGCGTGCCCGGTTCGATCATCCCGGGCGCCCACACCAGCATCGGGATCCGGATCGACGGCTCGAACGCCGCTCGCTTGTCGTAAAAACCGTGTTCGCCCATATGGAAACCACCGTCGCTCATGTAGAGGACCATCGTGGATTCCGCCAACCCCTGTTCCTTCACGTACCGGAGCACTCGGCCCAGGTTCTCGTCGATCGTATGGATCGATTCGCAGTAGCTGTAATACCAGGAATCAAAGCAGGGCACAGGATCATCGTCGAACCGACCGGTCTCCATGTGGTCGATCCCATGAATCGAATAACGCCGCTCGCGGACCCAACGCGGCTGGGTTCGGTAATTGCGTTCGGTGCGCGCCATGGTGTCCGGATACGGGATCGGCTTCCCTGCGTAGCGTCCTTTGTGTCGAGCCGCCGGTTCGAAGGGATAATGGGGGGCTTTGAAAGCCAGATGCAGGTAGAAGGGGCGATCTTTGGGGCGATCCTGGTCCAACCAGCGCAGCGCTTCGGTCGTCAATACATCCGCATCATAGCCCTCGAATTCACGTCGCTGGCCATTGACGTTCAATACCGGATCGAAGTACTCGCCCTGGCCGGGAAAGCTGACCCAGTGATCGAAACCACGGCGAGGCCGATCGTCGTCGTGCCCCATATGCCACTTGCCCACCAGCGCCGTCGTGACCCCGGCCTGCTGCAGGTGTTGCGGAAAAAAAACGGTGTCCGGCGGTTCAGGCCGCTGGTTGTCCACAATCCCGTGCCGGTGCATGTACTGACCGGTCAGGATCGAGGCTCGCACGGGGGAACAGAGCGACGTGGTGACAAAGGCCCGAGCGATGTGGGCGCCTTGAGTCGCCATGTAATCCATCGAGGGCGTCTCGAGCCACTCCGGCGATCCTGGGTGAAAGCCCAGGAAATCGTAGCGGTGATCATCCGACAACACCAGGATCACGTTCCGAGCACCCGGCGCCGTCTCGCTGGCGGCCAGTGGCACGGCGCACGTCCAGAACATCCAAAAAACGACCCAGACCCCGACCATTTGGCGAAATGTCATCGAACCACCCTCCCGCGAAAAATGTCCGAAACGAATCCCTATTTAGACCCTAACGCGGCGGCTTAGGGCTTGTCAACCAGACGCAACGCGTCGGGATGTCACTCAGGTTTCTTTGCCTGGATCACCGACTGGATCACCGCATCCAGGTCATGGCGATTGCGAAAGGGGATCGTTTGCTGCAAACGCGTCAGGTCCGGAACGCGACGTCGAACATCCTCGAAGTCGGCGTCGTAAGCCTCGCTGTAGCTCTGGTACTGGATCGCCGCATCCGAGCCGGTAGCGGCCAGTACGCGGCGAGCCAGGTCGAGGATCGACACGGGTTGGTCGCTGCCGATGTTGAAGACACGTCCCTCGGCCTGGGCAGTTTCCATCAACTGTGTGACCGCGACGATGATATCCTGGACGTGAGCAAAACAGCGGATCTGGCTGCCATCGTCATGCACGACCAGCGGGCGGCCTTCCCACGCCGCGTCGACAAATCGAGGCAGTACCATCCCGTAAGCTCCCGATTGCCGCGGGCCTACCACGTTGAAGAAGCGACCGATCACCACCGGTAATCCGTACTGGCGATGGCAAGCCAGCGCCAGGAATTCGTCGATGGCCTTCGAAGCACCGTACGACCAGCGAGCGCGGGTGGTCGAACCGAAAATCAGATCGTCCTCTTCCTGGAACGTCTCTTTGGGGTTCTTGCCGTAAACTTCGCTGGTGCTGGCCAGGAAAAACTTCACCGGCTGGCCGTCGCGATGACGTTCGACCAAAGCGTCCAGCAACAATTCGGTCGGGTGGATGTTCCGCTCGATCGTCTCCTTGGGCTGGCTCGCCACCAGGGCGACGCCGACCGCTGCGGCCAGATGGTACACCTGGTCGACCCGGGCCGTCAGACGCGTGGCCAGTTCCGGATCGCCGATGTCGCCCTCGACACAGGTCAGCGCGGGATGATCGCGCACGGCCGCCAGGTTGTCGAACGTACCGGTCGATTGATCGTCGACCACCGTCACCTCATCGCCGCGTACCAACAGGGCCTCGGTCAGATGCGATCCGATAAACCCGGCGCCGCCGGTCACCAGAATTCTTTTCACAGATCGGCCTTTCTCAGTCTTTCAATTGAAATAGTCGGACCAGGGCTTCCAGCAATCCATGCGACGAACCTTGCCGCGCCTCGTCCCGCAACGATTCCAGCGGCGGATGCAGCAGCTTGTTGACCAATCGGTCGAAGGATCGCGAGATCTCGTGCTGAGTCCGCTGGTCGACATCTCCCAGCTTGTTCCACAGACGCTGCAATTCCTCCTGCCGCAGCCGATCGGCCTGGTCGCGCAGCCGTTTGATGGCCGGGGCGGTCGCGCGATGACTCAAATCCGCCATGAATCGCTGCGTCTCGGCCTCGATGATCCGTTCGGCCTGAGGCCATTCCTTTTCCCGCAGACGACGATTGGCCTCGCAGGCATGTTTCAGGTCGTCGATCGAGTACAGATAGACCCCCAGGAAATCGCCGATCGCCGGATCGAAATCGCGGGGCACGGCCAGATCGAGGATGAAGATGGGACGTTGCTGTCGCCGCTGATGGATCGATCGGTATTGGTCGGCTGATAAGACGGGTTCGTTCGAGCCGGTGGTGCCGATCACCAGATCCGCAGCCACCAGTTCCCGCTCTAATTCCTCCCAGGGTTTGGAGTAGCCGCCGACACGCTGCGCCAACTCCATCGCCCGCTGGGTATTGCGATTGCAGACGGTGATCTCGCGAGCGCCTTCGGATCGCAGGTACCTGAGCGTCTCTTCACCCATCTCGCCCGCACCGATCACCAGCACTCGCTTGTCGTCGAAACGCTCGAAGATCTGCGCCGCGAAATCCGCCACCGCCACGCTCGGAATGCTGACTCGCCGCTGGTTGATCGCTGTCTCGTTCGCCACTCGCTTGGCCACATGGATCGCTGCCTGGAACATCGAATTGGTCAGCGGTCCGGCGGTATCCACCCGGCGTGCCAGTTCGTATGCCTGTTTGACTTGAGCCAGCACCTGGGCCTCGCCCACCACCATGCTGTCCAAACTGGAAGCCACCATGAACAGATGACGCACCGCGTCTTCCCCCGTCCGCTCGAACAACGCGTCGAAGATGTCGATCGCATTCAAGTGGTGGATCTCGGCCAGATAGGTCACCAGATCGTGGTGCGTGGGGCAAGCGGTGTCGACATGCGAAGCCGTATACAACTCGACACGGTTGCAAGTCGAAATCAGCACCGCCTCGGACTCGGGAAACTGCTGCTGCAAGCGGCTCAACGCCGCCGGGATCTCCTCCGGCGAAAAGGCCAGCCGCTCCCGAACCTCGATCGGTGAATGATGATGGCTACACCCAACCATCTGCAACTTCATCGACCACCTCCGTCGCCTGTGGTCGGTTCCGCATCGGTTGCCGACGGATCGACGATGGTCTCAGGCGAGAAGGCGTTGGAGGCATCCGGACTGGCGTGGTCCGAAGGTACCCACAACACGATGGCCAGCACAAAACCCAAAAAAACAAAACTGGCGACCGTCAAATAGGCGACTTTCCGACCTTGTTGAGCCGGTTTATAGGTCACTTCGAAAACCAGAGCCGAGATCAGCCACAGCAGCAACAAACCCGAAGTCCAGACCACCGGATCGGTCCACGCCATGCCCTGATCGAACTTCAGCAAGTTCATCACGACCCCCGACAACAGGCCCACGCCCAGCAGACATGGCGAAACGATCAAGGCTCGTTGGTTGTAGCGCTGGAGCCATTCCAAGCTGGGCAGCCGCAAACCCTGACGAGGCGGCACTTTATGCTTCAAACGGTAGGAATGCACCAAGTACATCACGCCGGCCACAAAACCCAGGGTCGCCGAGATCACCCCCAACAGAAGGGCAATTCCGTGGACGAAGCCCCATGCCACCAGGGCGCGGTCTCGCGGGAAAGGCGGCACGTCCTGAAATAAGTAGGCAATGCCCACCAGAATTAGCACCACTGGCAAAATAAAAATACCCAACGCGGCCTGAGGCCGACGCACCACCGTGAACAGGTAGACGAAAGCGATTCCCCAACTAGCCAAAAGAAGCCAGTCGTACCAGCTAGAAAGAGGCGGAGAAACCTCTTGGTCGCGAACACTACGCATCACCAAATAGATCGTATGAGCCAACAGACCCGCCGCCGTAAAGCCGATCGCGACGATGTTTCGGATCGGGACGCGCAGAAATAATCGCGAGATTTCGAGCACCAGCGCAACCAGATAACTGGCAGCGAAGCAAACAAATTGAACCTGTGAAAGCATCCTAGCAGCACCACCCGAAAGAGGAAAACTCACCGTCTCCCCAGCCCTCTCTGGCATCATTATGCCAAGCATCTGCACCGATGCCTATTCCCGTTGTCCGATTCCCAGGGCCGATGGACCGGGCAGGTCGGGTCAGGGTACGGAAAGAGATTGGCCGTTATGTTGGGAATCCAGATCCAGCAGGAAGGGCACGGCGCGTCGAGCCCACTGCTCGGGCGACGGGTACGAGGCGGCCTGGGTGCCAAAGCAGGTCTCCAGCATTTCGGTATGGACCACCCCGGGGTTCACCGGTACTGCGGCCAGTCCCGAGGGAAGTTCTTCGGCCAGCGCTTTGGTCAGCCCTTCGATGGCCCACTTCGTGGCACAATAGGGCGCGACCTCGGGGGCTGTCGAACGGCCCCAACCGGAACTGAAGTTGACGATCACGCCTTGGTCTCGCTCGATCATCGATGGGACCAAATGACGGATGACGTGAAAGACTCCTTTGATATTGACATCGACCATCCGCGCGAATTCTTCGGCGGTTACCTGCCACAGGAAGGCCTTGCTATTGATCAGCGCCGCGTTGTTGACCAGCAGATCCGGCGCTGCGCCTTCTGCCAGCACTTGCCGCGCCCACCGATGCACGTGCGTGTCGTCGCTGACATCCACCGTCTGGAAATCGTGCGGGCTGCCAAACCGTTCGTTCAAGTGCTGGACCGCGACCGCCGAACGAGCACAGCCGGCCACGACATGGCCCAGTTCGATGAAGCGTTCGACCATCGCCAGCCCCAGTCCGCGGCTGACTCCCGTGATCACGACCCGTTTGGATGACATGCTTGGCTTTCTCCTCCGTAGTCTCTGTAGGATTTTTCTTCGACCAGCCTGGAACCCAACAACCGGTTGATCTGACGTTTCAAGGCGGCGCGTTGGTCGTTGTTTTTATAGACGTTTCGCGCCAGTTGGATGAACTCCGGTCCGAAATCCTGACGATGCTCGCAATCACGGATCTGGTCCTCGATGTCCCAGAGGACCTGGTTCACACATTTCAACCGCCGGGTCAGTTCTGCTAGTTCCGCCGATGGTTGGGTCGTCACATCACGCGCTCGGCACAGTACTTCCAGTTCACACAGCACGTTTTCCCGTTTGGCTGCGTCGGCGATGCGCTCCCTCTTGATTTCCAGGATGGTGATCTTGTCGATTAGTTCTGCGGCCGGGATCTCGACGCGGATCGCTATCGGGTTGCTCATGGTTTTGTCTGCCATTGGCTGTCTGGTCCCTCGACGGGACGCAATCCTTCGATCGACGCTTGGATCGTACGGTGCACGGCCAGCATGTTCGCGGACACGATTCCGGGAAACTCGTTGTGCTGGTTATGATAGTAGTTGCCTGCGTGGAACAACATCGGCAGGTGCCAGTAAAGATGGTAGTCCAGCGACTGTAAGTACTGGATGATCGCCGGAGAATGGGCCGCGCGGTCGTTCTCTACGTACAGCAACGGCCGGTGTTGCCGCAATGTCTGCTCGCCGCCGCGCAACACATTCAACTCCATGCCCTCGACATCCGCTTTCAAAAAGTGGCAGGCCGGCAATTCCAGGCTATCCAATGTCACGACCTGGACCGGTTCCCCAGCGGCCTGGTCCGTCAATTCGACGCCGCCGAAATTGTTTTCGCGATGGTAGTCCAGCGGCGGGACGTGCAGTCGGCCGGGTTGGTCGGCAAGCGCCAGTTGTCGAGCCTCTACGTTCAAGCATCCGTTCAGAGCCAGATTGCCGCACAGGATCTGGAACACGACGCGCTGCGGTTCGAACGCGATCACGCGACCTCGCGGCCCGACCAAATGCGAAAGCACGATGGTATGAGCCCCGATATTCGCTCCCGCTTCCACGACCACCTGACCGGGGCGAACCAATTGACGGAACAGGTCGCATTCGCCTTCGGAGAATTCGCCGTAGCGTTCCAGCGATCGGCCGATGTAGCGGTCATGCCGGTTGTAGATCATCGGACCGTGGCGAGTTCGTGTCAGCCGATTGGGACCGCAGCGAGCGATTTGAAATTGTTCGTACGTCTTGCGACGCACGGCCGCATGTTCCGTTTGAAGACGTTCGGCCATCCGTTGAAAGACACCCGTCCAATCATCGCCACCGGACTGACGGAACAAACGAGCCGAGGGGTACCAGGACGTCTCGTCCCGATCCAGCAACCAGGGCCAATGAGGGACGTTCGACAGCGCCAGCCACAGCGGGACGCCCAAGGCACCGGCGACGTGAGCGACGGCCGTATCCGGCGAGATCAGCAAGTCCAGATTCTTCAGCACGGCCGCCGTTTCCACGAAGGCGCCGGTATCCTGATCGAGTTGCTCGCCCAGCGGAACGACGTCCAGACGTCCGCCGAGCGACTCGATTTGTTCCACGCCGGCGTCGCGTTGCAGGCTGAACAGATGGATGCCCTGCAGGTGCCCTAGCGGGTCGAGCGCTGTCAGCGGAAAACTGCGCATCCGATCGGCCGCGTACTTGGGGTTTCCCTGCCAAACGATCCCGATCTTCAGTCCGCTGTACTGACGAAACCGTTGATGCCACTGTTGGACCAGCTCCAGGCGAGCCGTCACGTAAGGGATCTGGCCGGGCGTATCCTGCAGGTCCTCGCCCAACACCCCGGGAACATCCAGCAGCGGGCAGAAGACATCGAAAGGCGGCGGGGTCTGGTCGATCGGAATCAATTCGTCGAACCCGGATCCATCGGCCAACAGCTCCAGCAGCGGGCGGTGAACGGCGACGACGACCCGGCACGCGTACCGCTGTTTCAGGACTCCGGCATAGCGGAAAAAATGGATCGTGTCCCCCAGTCCCTGCTCGGCCACCAGCAGGATCGTCCGGCCGTCCAACGAACTGCCATCCCACTCGGGTTGGTCGTATTTCGGCAGCGTCATCCCCTGGGTCTTCCATCGCCACCGATACTCCCGCCACCCGTCGGTAAAACGTCCCTGCAGCAACTGGATCACCCCGATGTTCTTGTGCGTCTCGGCATCCTCCGCCGCCAACTGCAGCGCTTGGTGGTAACTCTCCAGCGCCTCGTCCAATCGACCTTCCCAAACCAGGGCCGTCCCCTTGTTTTTCAGGGCGTTGACGTAACCGGGTTGCTGCTGCAGTGCTTGGTCAAAACACCGTAGCGCCTCGGTCAACCGTTTCTGCATTCGCAGTGTGTTGCCCAGGTTGTTGTAAGCGATCGGGAATTGGGGCTGGATCTGGATCGCGCGGCGATACGCCGCCGCCGCTTCGTCCAGGCGATCCAGATCGTGGCAAGCGATCCCCAAGTAGCACCACGCGGCGGCATTGTTGGGATCGGCTTGCAGGACCCCGCGGTAGATCCGTTCCGCCCCGGCGAGGTCGCCCGCCTGATGGATTCGCCATCCTTGCTGCAAAGCTTCGGCTACGGTTGTCATGAAGGTCCATCCCCACGCGTACGCGTTGTTCGGCGATCCCGGCGACGATTCCGATCCACGGTTCGTGGAGTCTAAGGCATTGTCGGTCGATCGGCAAGGCACCCTGTCGGGTCACGATCGTATCAGCGTTCCAGCAGGCGAGGCTCAGGATGGTCGACCTTACCCGGCGGACGCTGATGGGCGCCCGGTCGTCCGGAATCACCCAAGTCGGCGCGAGCGATCTCGGCCAGTTCGGTCAAACGACGGACCTGGTCCGGATGTTCGCTGGCCACATTGCGAGTCGAACCGATATCGTCGACCACGTGGAACAGCAATGGTTCGGGCTCTTGGCCTTTGCGAAAATGCGGGTGCCGCGAGAAGGACTTCAGCGGCAGGAACAGCTTCCACGGGCCGCTTCGAACCGCTTGGAGCTGATCTTGCGCGTAGTAGTAAAACGCGTCGTACGGAGTCTGAGCCTCCGGTTGGGCGAAGATCAAGGGCCGGATATCGTGCCCGTCGATCTTGCGGTCCTGCGGCGGTTGGGTCCCGGCCAGATGAGCAAAGGTGGGTAACAGATCCATGGTCGTGGCCAATTGATCGCACACGGTACCGGCAGGGATTCTGCCCGGCCACCACATGATCGTCGGGACTCGAAAGCCACCCTCGGCCGTGGTATAGCCACGACCGAATAGCGGTCGGTTGCTGCCTCGGCTCAAATCATCCAAGTCGGGACGTCCCG
>SKVE01000393.1 GCA_007129635.1 Planctomycetaceae bacterium | reverse complement strand
TGAAAGCCGATATGCATGGTTCATTCTCCAGGGTAACGGGGTCCAAGGTTCATGCCGAGGTATTCTGGGCGTAGCGGGTCAAGGCCATCACGTTTTCGTGCGGCGTGCCCCGCGGAACTTCACAGCCTGCGCCGATGATGTATCGCGATCCGGCCTCCTGATGGCACTGGGCGACCGCTGCTGTGATCGTCTCGGGCGTGCCATCACGAAGCACACGGACCGGATCCAGATTGCCCAGCAGCACGGGCTGCGGGCCCATCGCCGCGCGGGCGGCGGCCACGGGCACCGGGGAGTCCAAGTCGACGATATCGAAACCCAAGCGGCCTACGGGCTCCAGGATCGAATTGATGTTGCCGCAAATGTGCAGCCGGACCTTGCAGCCCATCTCATGCAAGCTGTCGACCAAGCGTTTTTCGTACGCCCAGACGAATTCCTGATAGATCTGGGGACCGACCAGCGAAGCGGCGGCGTCGCCCACGCCCATCAGTTCCACGCCCGCATCGATCTGGGCTCGGGCGAATCGCAACGCCAACTGCAATACCCACTCGAACAATTCATGGACAAAACCCGGATCGTCGTAAAAGTCCATCATCAGGGTGTTGATTCCGCGAAGATCGGCCGCTTCGGCGCACGGACCCTCGATCCAGCCCTCGACCAACCGCTGGCCTGCCAGCCTTTCGCGGAACAGGGCGACTGCCTGAACCCGGTCCCGCATGCGTCCCTGCCCACACGGGTCGGGCGGCTGCAACTGCTTCAGCGTGGCTTTGTCGGCCAGCAACGCATTCATCTCGTTGATCGCCGGCGGCTGATCCTCGAACAACTGCACCTCCGCGCCGCAATCGGTGGCTTCTCGAGCCGGATCGGAGATGCACGAGACATAGTCAAAGTCGTAAGCTTCGGCTACCTTCATCTGAGCCTCGACCAACACGCGGTGATCCGACGCGTAACGCCCGTAAGGCTGGCCAATGTGATCCGCAGCGAACATCATCGTGATCGGCATCAGCGGAGGTCGGTCGATCGGTTGCCCGGCGAGCAACGCGAGGATTCGGTCACGTCCGTTCATGAGCATGCGTTCCAGCAGAGAGGTCGGATCCCAGACGCCAGTTGGAATATGATCCCCGTCCGTAGAGCGGTTGTCAAGATGACGCCCCGAAAGACGCCGTTGCCCATGCTGCGGCCAGCTTGGTGTTCCCGCAGGCTGCGGTCGCACCGATCCAATCTGTTTGATATCACGGCCGAATATGGTATAACGTCAGCATACGCTGGATCCAATGTCGATCTGGGAAAACCATCAAGAGCCGTGCCGCGGCCTGTTTGGAAATGCGGCAACGTGCGATCACTTGCCCGTTTTAGGGAGACTAATCATGAAACGACGATCGTTTTTGGCGGGGATGAGCGGGGCGCTGGGCGCCGGTGTGGTCGGGAGCCAGTCCAGTCCGGGGCAGGATCATGACGCGTCTGCCGCGGGTGACGGTCGCGAACTGCCGCGACGAGTGCTGGGGAAGACGGGTGCCGAGATCTCGGTCGTGGGCTTCCCCGGTCTGGCACTGCGACATCACGAGCAGAAGGAATGCACCGAGGGGATTCATAAAGCGTTCGACCAGGGAGTGGACTACTTCGATAACGCACCCGCCTACGGTCGCGATGGCGAATGCGAAGTCAAAATGGGCGTTGGCCTGCAAGGGATCGATCGCAGCAAGATCTACCTGTCATGCAAGACGCGTCTGTACGACAAGAAGGGCGCTCAAGAGGAACTGGATCGGTCGCTGAAACGGCTGAAGACCGACTATTTCGATCTGTACCAACTGCATTGCCTGAGACGTCCCGAGGACGTCGAAGAAGCGATGGCGCCCGGCGGTGCGATGGAGGTGATCCTGAAAGCCCAACAGGAAGGCAAAGTCAAACATATCGGATTCTCGGCGCATACGACCAAAGCGGCCCTGGCGGCGATGAATGCATTCCCGTTCGATACGTGCATGTTCCCGATGAATTTCGTCGAATATTTTTTGATCGGGTTCGGCAAGCCGGTGCTGAAGCTGGCCGCCGAAAAGGACGTCGCGATCATCTCGATCAAACCGGTCTCCCGAGGCCTGTGGCCCAAAGACCAACCGCGCTCGCGTTCCTGGTGGTACCAGCCCGTCGAGGACGATCACGAGATGCTGCTGGCCATGCGTTTCGTGCTGTCGATGGAAGGCCTTGTGACCGCCATCCCGATCGCCTTCCTCGATATTTTGGACAAGACGATCGCCGCCGCACGCAAGTTTCAGCCGATCACCGAAGACGAGACCGAACAACTGCGACGTCTGGCCGCGACATGTCAGTCGGTGTTTCTGGGCGAAGAACAAAAGGTCGCTCACAACCTGCCGGACGACGAGCCCTTGTATGCGGACAGCCCGCACGAATGCCATCGCCGCCGTCACCACGTGTAAACACGCGCCCAAGCATAGCCTGGTGGACCGAAAAAAGGGGTCAGGAGCATATATTGGGAACTCTACGGAGAGTAGCTAATTTAATGACGTGCCTCACGCAAAACGTGT
>SKVE01000555.1 GCA_007129635.1 Planctomycetaceae bacterium | reverse complement strand
TCTCGAAGCCTTACTGGTTTTCGATCTGGGTCCCGATCTCCAGGAATTGAATCACCGAGACTAAATCGGCGTTAAACACGAATCCTCGAGCACCTTCGGCCACCGACAGTTCCATCGACCGTGCCGATTGGATCATCTGCTCGGGAAGTGAGCTGGACATTTGATACAGCAGCCTCGCGTGTTTGTCGGGCAGGCCCTCTTCCCGAGACGGCAATTCGATCGGCGGCAGTTCTTTTGACGAAATGTGTACATTGAACAGCAGCACCTGACCATCCTCGGTTGACAACTGGCGTAATTCGTCGGCCAGTGGCCGCGGGTCGCCATCGGATGCCGCTCCGTCAGTGATGTTGATCACGATGGGAGGGAATGCCTTGGGGCAACTGGTGACAAAGCTCTCGATCGTCTTCTTCGCTTCGCGCAATGCTTCGCACATGGGGGTGGTCGAGCTATTGGCGACGGGATCCAGCCAGACCGGGAATCTCGTTTCCGCTTCGACCAGTCCGCCAGCCCCATCGGAGACCTTCTTGACGCGTTTCTCCAGCCTCAAAGGCTTGTCCGCAATCTGGCTGACCGGCACCAGCCCCTGCCCCGCCAAATCGCCGCCCAAAGCAGATCCGACTCGTTTGCCGTATCCAAACACACCGATGAAATACCGATCCAGTACGTAATCGCCACTGGTTGTCTTCAGGACAAACCCGTACAGCAATCGGTTGATCGCGTCGGCGACCCCGTCCGCCTTGCGGATGCGTTGGTCGCGGCCAAAAGGCAATCGCATTGATCCCGATTGATCCACCAAAAACAGGAGGCAGGTCGGGTTGGTCCGGGTTATTTTCGCGAGGTAAGGCATCGCTGGGTTCTCCTTGGGTTTTCGTTGCTTTTCCTTTTCCTTGATCGCAAAACAATACCGATTCGCGACACGGTCGGGTACGCTCGCCCCTAATCGATCAGCGGAGTGAGCTGGATTCGTTTGAACCGGTACCGGCTGACATGCGTCCCCAACATCAGGTACGGTTCCGTCCAGTTATCGGTCATCCATGGGGCCCGAGACACGTCGAGCGGTTCCTCCGGCCACCAAGTGAACTCAACCTGGTTTTCCGAAGCAACAACGATTCCTGCCCGTCGAACGACGCAGACGTAACTATCAGGCGGTCCGCGATAATCGAACTCAGGGGGAATCTCCGTTGCACGGTCTGCCGCCGGCGGATCGTTGCCCGAGCGACTCGGAACGACTCGCATCGCATCCAGGACAACCGGGATGCGACGCCCCTGCCAGATCAGACCAATCACCAATCGGCCACCCGAAAGCCGCTCGGCTTGAATCTCCAGCCGATACTGTTCAGGCAGCGGATAGGGAATCTGCAGCAGCGCCTGAGCCGTCTCGGGCGACAATACACCGTCTCCTTCTTCATCCCATCGCCCATGGATCGCATCGGTTGCTGGGTCGATGTGCGGCAACAAATCCAGGTCGGTTGGCATCCGAAACCGATGGACACCCAACCAGACGCTAAAGATCAGGATGACCAGTGCGACGGCGACGGCCACCAGTTGCTTGTTTGGCCTGCGATACCTACGCCGCTGGCAGCCAGTTTCGGGAAGGTTCGTTCGTTCCGGGAGGTCGCGCGACGGCTCGGCTGACCTGATCGGCGGTGGCGTGGGAGGACAAGGAACCAGGGGTTCCGCTGGGCGTTGCGGAGCCTCTTCCCACGACAGCGTATCATTTTGGTCTCGAAAACTATTGTGCGACGTCTCTCGCTGCGGTTGCCCCGCGTTCGACCGCCCTGGGCTAACCCGTTTTTCTGTCGTGAAGCTCTCTGCCGAATCGTATTCGGACGCTCGTTCCAACAACACCGTCAGCTCATGATCCTCGGCGAACGGGACCAGGGCTTCCGCAACCGTCCGCGGGCTCTGGAAGCGATCGTCAGGTGATTTGGCCAGCATGCTCAGCAGGATCTCCTCCAGTCGGGGCGAGACATCGGGACGCATGTGGCGTAGGTTTGGTACGGGCAGACTGCGATGCGCCTCCATGAGTTCGACCGGCTGCGGATAGCGCAATTGGGGGAATGGCGACTGCCCTAACAGCAGGCAATACAACGTGCACCCCAATCCGTAGATATCCGAGCGGATGTCCGCCGACCGTTCCCAATATTGCTCTGGTGCCATGAACGCATAGGTTCCGGCCACCCGTCCCGGCGAATTCTGTTGATCGCGCACGGCAACAAACGCGGCCAGCGAGGCCAGACCGAAATCGGCGACTTTCACACAGGCAGCTCCATCGGCTGCGCGGCCTAAAAGGATGTTTTTGGGCTTGATGTCGCGATGGACCAGTCGGTGTTCGTGAGCATGTTGCAAGGCCCAAGCAGCCGAGCGAGCGATTTCGCATGCATCGCCTACTGTCAGCGTTCTCAATCGCTTCAGCACTTCGCCCAAGTCCAAGCCTTCGACGTATTCCATGATCAAGTAGTGTCGCCCCGCAAAGGTTCGAGCATCTCGAGCCGCGACAATGTTGGGATGATTCAGGGCGCCGATCACCTTCATTTCTC
>SKVE01000829.1 GCA_007129635.1 Planctomycetaceae bacterium | reverse complement strand
GTCTGCCTTCGTACATCCAAAAAACGTGAAATCAGTCGAACGCTGCTCTGGGATCCAGCCCAGCCTGCTGTCATCCACCCCCTGAAGTTACGGCGCATGCACTGGGTTCTGGACATCACTTCTTCGCGAAGACGCCAGCCGACTGCAGAACGGAGATGTCGCCGAGAATCTTGGCTTCCGTCTGGATTCTGATGCGATGGCCGTGGTAACGGGACTAGTCCGACGCGACCGGTGGTTTTATACTGATGGGCTCATGAGCGTTGTTGACCGGAATGCCTGGTAACCACTGCCGGAAAACTCCACCCGAACACCCCTTGTTCCGTTGACACGAGGAGCATTGATGACCATCGAACTTCGCAAAGATTGTACCTACGCCTTGCTCACGCCTACCAGCATGGGGGTTCGTCTGACTCCTGCCAATGGCCAGCCCATGCATTGTGGCTCGAATTTCTTCATGCAGGCCACCAGTGCGGAAAGCAATGTGTTGAGCGTTTCGTCGTATTTGGGGCTTCGCACCAAGGTGTTGACCACCTTTGTCAAGGGCAGCCCGATCGCCCGTTTTATCAAGGACAATCTGGGAAGTCGTCACATCGAATACGAGGGCCCGGAGGTAGAACAGGGCGATCCTTGGGGCTACCGGCACCAGTTCAATCTGGCGGACAGCGGGTGTGGTACTCGAGGCCCACGCGTGCATAACGATCGAGCGGGCGAGGTGGGGCGGACGCTGAACGTCAAGGATTTCGATCTGGATCGGATCTTTGGCCAGGAGGGTGTCCAGATCATGCATCTGTCCGGTCTGATCGGTGCCCTTTCGCCCGACACCAGCAATTTCTGCCTGGAATTGGCACGAGCGGCCAAGAAGCACGGGACACGCATCTCGTTCGATCTGAACCATCGAGCCTCGTTTTGGAAGGGCCGCGAAACGGAACTGCATGAGATCTTTAAGGAGATCGCCTCGCTGACCGATATCCTGGTCGGCAACGAAGAGGATTTCCAGTTGTGCTTGAATGTCGAAGGCCCCGAAGCCGGCGGAATGGACCTGACGGCCAAGATCGACAGCTTTAAGGGCATGATCCATCGAGCGAAGCAGGCGTTTCCGAACGCTCAGGTCTTCGCCACCACGCTGCGCGAGGTGATCAGCGTCAATCTGCATCGCTGGGGCGCCATCATGTCCGACGGCGATCATTGGCACGTGGTCGAACCACGCGAGATCGCCGTGCTGGACCGCATCGGCGGCGGGGACGGCTTTGTTGGTGGGATGCTGTACGCGATCCTGCGTGGCTGGGAACCTGAAAAGTGGATCCAATTCGGCTGGGCCACCGGCGCGTTGGCGACCACGATGATGACCGATTACGGTCAGCCGGCCGACGAGGGTCAGGTGTGGAGTATTTGGGAAGGCAACGCCCGCGTTCAGCGATAGCCGAACGGTCTCCCATCGTAACAACCGCCGAAGCGCGGAAGCATTGCTGAGGGAACCATGACCCAAGCGAATGTCCGACCGGAACCATGTCGAGGCGTGATCTTCGACATGGACGGTGTTCTTGTCGATTCCGAGGCGTTCATCTGTCGAGCAGCATGCCAGATGTTTCAGGAATTGGGCCAGACCGTCCAGCCCGAGGATTTTACACCGTTCATCGGCACCGGCGAGAACCGCTACCTGGGCGGCGTGGCGGAAAAGTATCGGTTGGTGGTGGATATCGATCGGATCAAGAGACGGACGTACGATATCTACCTGGAGATCATCCAAGGCGAACTGGAACCGTTGCCGGGCGTGAATGCCTTCATTCAGAGATGCCGCAATCTGGGCAAAAAGCTCGCTGTCGCCTCCAGTGCGGATCGGCGGAAGGTCATTGGTAATCTGAACGAAATCGGCTTGGCGCCAGAGTTGTTCGATGCGGTGATCGTTGCCGAGGATGTCGAACACAAGAAGCCGGCTCCCGACCTGTTCCTGCTGGCCGCCAAACGTTTGCAGTTACCACCCGAGCAGTGCTTGGTGATCGAGGATGCGGTCAGCGGTGTGGCTGCGGCCAAGGCGGCCGGAGCACGATGCCTGGCACTCACGACCTCGTTCGACCGAGAAGCGCTGGCAGACGCCGATTACTTCGCCGCCGATCTGTCCCATGCTTCGGACGAGGTCTTGCTGTAAGTACCCGATCCTCGCTTAGCTTGTAGTTCCGCCTTCAGGCGGGGTCCGATAGATGCCACCCATCTATTTGATAGGTGCCATCCATCTATTTGGCAAGGCGGGGTCCGATAGGTGCCACCCATCTATTTGGCGGGGATGCGAGTACCGTTCAGTCCGCCGTTGGTTCAGTCAAAGAGGGATTTGCACTGGTCGGGAGGTTAAGATAGGGGGGCTCACCTACACCGGCCACCAGATTTCCTTAGACCCTGTCTGGCTCATCCGAAAGAATGGGGCGTGTAATGTAAGAGAGACCATCGAATGGCGAACGAGCAAATGCCCTGATTCAGTCCCCTGCATGCCATCTAGCCGGCTGTGATAGAAAAGCATTCACGAACCAGTCGTTGACCCGAGCGATG
>SKVE01000946.1 GCA_007129635.1 Planctomycetaceae bacterium | reverse complement strand
CACGAACGGGGGGCTCTAGACCATCTCTGATGCTTGGCAATGGGATAAGTGGGTGGCACCTATCGCTTCCATCCGAAAACGACTCCCGACCACTCGACGACGCGTAACCGCCCGATTATCCTCTGAGGGATGCTTCTACGTGGGAGCGTTCCGAGCTGAACCCAGCTAGGTGGTTGCTGAGCAGTACCCTTTGCATGACGGTCGGCGTTGAAACCATGGAAACGATCAAGGTCGCGGTGGTCGGTTTTGGGACAATTGGTTCGGGGGTGGCACATTTGCTGTTGTCCCAGGAGCAGCGCATTGCCAGGCATGCCGGCTGCCGTCTGCAGTTGCAGCATGTGGTCGACCCGGACCTCACGCGGCCTCGCAATGTCCAGTTACCTGAAGGGTTGCTGACGGCCGATCTGTCCAAAGTCACCGAGGATCCGGAGATCAAGGTGGTTGCCCAATTGATCGGGGGAATCGAGCCCGATCGGTCCATTTTGTTGCGGTTATTGGAGAGCGGCAAAGACGTGGTGACGGCCAACAAGGCGTTGCTGGCCCAGCATGGCCCCGAGATTTTCGATCGGGCTCGTCAATTGGGACGCTCGATCGCCTTCGAGGCATCGGTAGGTGGCGGCATCCCCCTGATCGCCGCGATCGGCCAAAGCCTGACCGCCAATCAAATTGTGTCGCTGAGCGGGATTCTCAATGGCACCAGCAACTTTATCGTCACGAAGATGGAAGAGAGCGGGGTGGACTACGACCAGGCCGTCAAGGAAGCTCAACGATTGGGCTACGCCGAAGCCGACCCGGCCATGGACGTCGATGGCAGCGACGCCGCACAGAAACTGGCGATCCTTGCCCAATTGGCGTTCGGGGCGTATGTTCCTTGGCAGTCGATTCCGCGAGTGGGCATCGATGGCCTGACCACCGCTGACCTGCGATATGCCGGGGAACTGGGTTATCGGATCAAGTTGCTGGCCAGCGCGAACCTGACCCAGGACGGTTTGGAGTTGCATGTCTCGCCCACGCTGGTTCGCAACGGCTATCCGTTGGCCGAGGTACGAGAAGCATTCAATGCGATCACGGTGGAGGGCGATGCTGTCGGCCCGGTGTTTTTTCATGGCTTGGGTGCGGGGCAGATGCCCACCGCGTCTGCCGTGGTGGCCGACATGATCGATACGGTCGTCGGTCGAACGCAGATCACATTCCGGCGTCTGGGGATGTGGCCCCCGAAACCGTCTGAAGTATCCATCTGCGATCACGCGCAACGTATCGCTCGCTACTACCTGCGGTTTCGCGTCGAGGATCGACCTGGTGTCATGGGGCAGATCTGCGGGATTCTGGGGAATCATCAGATTTCCATCGCTTCGGTGATCCAGCATGAACCGACCGATGGCGAACAGGGCTCGACCGTCCCGTTGGTGATCATGACCCATGCCGCCAGCGAAGGTGCCGCTCAGATGGCGATCGAAGAAATCAACTATCTTGATAGCGTCAGACCCCCTAGCATGCGCATGCCCGTGTTGGACGAAAGTGCCGATGCGGTCGATTGACCATCGGGTGCTGCGCTTGTCATGACCATCGCGAATGTCCTTCGTGTCCACCGAGATACATCTTTTAGGGGAGAATTCTCTGCCCTTATGGCTCTAGATCGAGCCTGTTATGCCGATCGTGGCTGAGAAATCGCGTGGAAAGGTTGAAGAGGATTTTCCAAAACTACCGATGGTGAGATAATAACAGGGAAGTCCTGCATGCGCGGTGTCTGGGTGGATCTCCCCCCGTTCGAGCTGCATGGCGCTGTCCTTGCGACAACGGAGACCGTTTTTTGGGAGACGGAAGGGGGCCTGTCGTGAAGAATCTTTTGGCGATGACCTTGGTATGGCTGACGGCCTTGGTTGGTGGCGAGCTGCATGCTCAGGACTGGGCCAGGAAGATGTTCGACGAGACCAGCCACAACTTTGGGTCGGTTGGTCGAGGTTCGAAGCAGGAGTATGCTTTCGAGTTCACCAACATCTACCAGGAAGAGGTACGGATCGCCTCGGTGCGTTCAACTTGCGGATGCGCAACGGTTCGCGTGAGCAAGAACGTGCTGAAGACGTTTGAAAAAGGCGAGGTGCTGGTCGTTTACAACACGAGATCGTTCCTGGGCGCCAAAGGTTCGACGATCACGGTGGTGATCGACCGGCCTTACTATGCCGAGGTGCAGTTGACGGTTTCGGGCTTTGTGCGTAGCGATGTGGTGTTCGACCCGGGTTCCGTGGATTTTGGGGCTGTCGAGCTGGGGCGTGGCGTGGAGCGTCAGATCGATTTGGTCTACGCCGGGCGAAACGATTGGGAGATCGTGGACATCCGCAGTGCGAATCAGCATTTCGAAGTGGAGTTGGACGAAATGGCTCGTCGTTCAGGACGAGTTCATTATGCGATGCTTGTCCGGCTGAAACCCAGCGCTCCGGTCGGCTACATCAACGATCAATTGACGATCGTGACCAACGACGGCGGATCGCGTACGATGACGTTGTCGGTGGAAGGTCAGGTGGAATCCCCGCTGAGCATCAAT
>SKVE01000606.1 GCA_007129635.1 Planctomycetaceae bacterium | reverse complement strand
AGTTCGCGAGGTCGAGGTGGGAGCCTAACGGTGGCAGGCATTCCGGGCATCAATCACCGAGCCGCCGTGCGGGCGTTGGAGCGCGCGGGGTTTCGCGTCGTGCGTGAGGGCAAGCACATTGTCATGAGCGATGGCACTCATCAAGTGACTATCCCCCGTCACAATCCGATCAAGGCCTTCACGCTGGGCGGAATTGTCCGCGACGCGGGCTTGACCGCCGAAGAATTTCGCCGCTTGCTCTGAGGAAGCACTGAAACGGCCAACCCCGTCTGCACCGCAGTCGAACAATTCCAAGCCGAGGCATGTCTCACGATCGCCCGAACAATTGCCGTAATTCGGTCCCACTGCCACGCGAATCCTCGTCCACGATGCCTTCGGTCCCCAATTCTTCTATGGGCTGATCGAAGATGGTCAAGGCCAGATGGAAATTGTGGGACTTCTTCTCCTTGACTGCCCGTTCGTAAGTGGCCGCTTTGATTTGATTGAGCAGCACGCGGCGGAACCAGCCGAATTGTGCGGTGGCCCGGAGCTAGTAGAGTCGGTCGGCGTCAGATCGCGGAGCAGCAGCATCGTTTCTCTGGACCAGGCGAAGCTGAAGCGAACCGTGCCGTCGTCCAGCACGGAGATCCTTGCCCTCACTCATGCAACTCTTCGGGGCCGGCGATCGCTGGGAACTCGTCCCGACCGAAGGATCATGGATTGGCCTCGGCCGTTCGATCCACCGACGGATTCAACACGGCGGCCTCGAACACGTCGACCTCTTGGATCTTGCCGTCGGGATGGAACCGCAGCGGGCGATCCGGTATATTGTCGGGCAACTGACCAACCAACGTGCAAAGGGAGTCTCGAGATGGGTGATTTGGTAGGCTGGCTGGATATCCTGGTTTTCCTGGCTTTCGTGGCGTCGGTGATGACCATCGGATTGTGGAAGAGTCGCGGGGAAGAGACCGACAGCGAGCATGGCGCCCAGGACTACTTCCTGGCCGGGCGCGGATTGACCTGGTGGCTGATCGGGTTCTCGCTGATCGCTGCGAATATCTCCACCGAACAATTTGTCGGGATGAGCGGCAAGGCGGCCGATTGGCTGGGCATGGCCATCGCCAGTTACGAATGGATGGCAGCCGTCACGCTGGTTGTCGTCGCGTTCGTCTTCCTGCCAACGTTCCTGAAAAGCGGCATCTACACGATCCCGGAATTCCTGGAGTATCGATACAACGCCTTCGCTCGCACCGTCATGGCTATCGCTACGATGGTGATCCTGGTGGGGGTTCCCACCGCATCGGTGATCTTCTCGGGAGCCAAGGTGATCACCGGCAATTTTCAGGGGCTGATTTTCCTGGGACTGGATTTAGGAAATATCACCGTCGGCTGCTGGATCATCGGAACGCTGGCCGCGATCTACGTTTTCGTGGGCGGGCTGAAAGCCTGTGCCTGGGCCGATCTGATCCAGGGTTCTGCCCTGATCCTGGGCGGGATCGTGATCGCATTGTTTGCGATGAATCTGCTGGCCAGCACCGATCCGGAAGAGCTGATCCAAACGGCACGCAATGACGAGGTGACGGTCGAGAGTCTCCGTGAATCGGGACCGATCGCCCGGTTCTGGGACTTGAACAAAGGCCCTTTACCCGAGGGCAAGACGCACATGGTCCGCGACCTGAAGGACCGCGAGATCCCCTGGACGGCCCTGCTGATCGGGCTGTGGATCCCCAACTTTTTCTACTGGGGCTTGAACCAGTACATCACCCAACGCACGCTCGGCTCCAAATCGCTGGCTCAAGGTCAACGGGGTGTGGTCTTCGCCGCATTCCTGAAACTGCTGATCCCCTTCATCGTCGTCATCCCGGGCATCCTGGCATTCAACCTGTTCAACCGTGACTTGAAGAGCGATGCAGTCAACCGCAACGCCATGATCTTGTCGGAACGTTCGCCGGAACTCTATCAGCGTCTGTCCGATGGCATGCAACCCGATCCGCAGGATCCGCGAAACAGAAGCAGTCTGGAACAAATCCAGGTGCAGCTTGCGGCAGCGACTGACTGGCCGACGATCCCGCTGTACGTCTTCAACCACACGTTCGCCGAATTGCATCCCGAGGATGCCGCGACGATTGTCGAATATGGTCGCCAGCAATTGGCCGATCGGATCGAGATCACAATCGAACCAACTGACGGGACGCAGGCCGAGCAGTTGGCAGCGGCCAGCCAGCAAGTGGTCGACCAGGCCCGCAGCCGGATGCCCGACCGGGTCTCCGTCGAAACGCTGGTGCCCCACGATTACGATAATGCCTTTCCCACGCTGATCCGCCGCTTGATGCCAGTGGGCTGGGGAATCAAGGGTTTTGTGCTGGCCGCCATCTTTGGCGCCGTGGTCAGTTCGCTGGCCTCGATGCTGAATTCCGCATCGACCATCGCGACCATGGACATCTACCGCAAGGTGCGCAAGGGAGCCAGCCAGTACGAGCTGGTGACGGCGGGGCGAGTGTTCGTGGTGGTGTTTGTGCTGATTGCGATGACCATCGCCCCGATGTTGGGCCATCCTGCCTTTGGTGGCATCT
>SKVE01000473.1 GCA_007129635.1 Planctomycetaceae bacterium | reverse complement strand
TCTTATCCGCTCCCAGACTCATCTGCGCAAAGGTGCTGGTTCCGCCAGCGGTCAAGTCGACGCCGCCCAGTCCCACGGGGTTCAGCGACGAGGCATTGCTGTTCGTCCCGTCCCACACGATCCTATAGGTTCCGACCGCGCCGAACGTTGGAAAGAACACCAATCGCTCGTTCCCGCTGCTCATCGTCACGCTGTCAAAGCTGGCCCCGGCCGTCATCACGCCGATCAGATCACGGTAGCCACCCAGGGCCTCCGACGCGGCCATCGACGAATTGGCAACCGTACCGACAGGAAACGGACCGATGACGGTCTGTTGTGTCACGAAGGTATCGATCGGTACACCCGCTACGCCCTGCGCAGCGGCCGTCGAAATCGAGATTCGCGGACTGATCTGCTCGTTGACCGTTTGACCGCCGACCGACTGGGCCGGTTGTTTGACGAAGTAATCGCCTGCGGTCAACCTGGGAAAACGATAGTTGCCATCAGCGTTGGTCGTGGCCGAGCCGACGGGGGCGCCGTCTCCGGCATCCAGCACGCCATTGCCGTTGACATCGCGGTATAGCTCGACCGACGCGCCGACCAATTGCTCGCCCGGCGTGAAACCGTCGCCATCGATGTCCCGGTAGACGGTGCCGGCGATCAGTCCCAGGTCGGTCGCCGTCAACAGACGCCGGTGTTCGAGCGGTTCGAAAGTCAATCGCCGATGGAGCCCGCGGTAGTGAGGCGTTCCGCTGGAGTTGCGTCGGGACATTTTTCGGTTTCGTTTCATCGTTTTGGTTGATCCATCAACAACGGTGATCGAGCGTTTACCAGCGGTAGTCCAGGCCCAGGCTGATGCCTTGAGTCCAGAAACTGGTGCTCTTGAAAGCAAACGAAGGTTCAAGCGGACCGGCAGGAGTCCCCATCGGGTCGGGGATGTAAGAGCCATTGACGGTCAAATCGATCGCGTCGCCCACTCGGACCACTCGAGGCCAGTAGACAAAGCGGTAGCCGCCGGTGATTTTCAAGTTGCTGGTCAACAAATAGCCGACGGTCAACCCAAATTCGGTGATCAGATCCGTCTCTTTCCGCGAATACGTTCCCGCGTTCGTTGGCAGCGCCAGCAGACCGCCGTCGAACGCGTTTTCGACACCGACCATGCTGAAGTCCGTCGAGCCTGCGATCGTCACGCTCTGCTCGGTCCTGCCCAACGCCAACCTCAGATCGCCGTCCAGCGCCCAGCGATTGCGGTAATACTGATACAACAACCCCAGCTCGCCACCCTGAAAATTGTTGCTGGCTCGGAATTCATCCAATACGTCGAACCCGGCCTGAGGCGTGACGGACACAGCCGTCAGTGACCGAATCGCCAGATCATCCCTCAAGGACAGGTAACGGTAGCCGCCCAACAGATCGAGTCGGTACCCCGAGGGATTGCCGACACATGACCTGCCGGGCTCGAAGAAACAACCGTTGTTGAAGCGGATATTGCCTCGCAAGACCAGCCCGTACGAACGGAACCGGTTGCTGCCATCGATCGTCAGGCTGCCGGCCGTCACGTTGGGAAACGAGATCAGTTCTGCGTCGGCTCCTTGAGCCGGGCCCAAGGCGGGATCGACGTTCGTGAAGGGCCGGGCCAAGATGTCCACCCCATTGGACTCACTGCGAAAGTGTAAGTCCACATCGCTCAGGCCGATCGTTTCAAACTGCAGCCCTAAACGCCGACTGGGCTCGAACCAGGCTCCGGTTACCCAACGAAATCCTCCCTGCGTCGACCCCAGTATCCTTTCGTCGCCAAACAGGACGGTCGTCGTCGGCAGGCCCAGCACGCCCGCGTCTTGCTGCAGGGTTCCCGGATCGCTGGTGGTCGCCAACGCGGGGATGCGGGTGCTGGTTCGGGTCCAATACAACAGCTCGGACTTACCCCAGATCCAGTGCTCAGGCCCGCAGGCGCCGCTGTTGGTGGGGGGCGGCTGATAGACGTCATAGTCCGCCCAGGTACCTGGATCCCGAGGGCTTTGAAGCAGCACGCTTCCCGCATCGTTGATCAACGGATCGGTTAACGGCGGCAACGCGGAAGAATCTGACCAGTCCGAGGTTTGTGGCGGGTTGAACGTCTCTGATAACTCGGGCAGGTCCGGCGAGTCCGTGAATGCTGGCAGATCCGGGAAATCGGGTGGCGGAGCATCCAAAGGGATCGGTTGCAGCGGCGATGGACGGCGCTCGGAATTCTGCTGATCAGCCACCTGCCGAAAGTGTGACGCGGGTGGATCCCCCGAGCCTCGAACGAAATGCGCGGGAACCACGCGATCGGTTCGAGTGACCCGGGCCGCACGGATCTCACGCAACTCGCCCGGACCACGTGCATGCAATGTACCCACCACCTCGATCTGATCGCCGAGAAAATTCGCAAGTTCCAAAGGACCGCGAGCCGATACTTCGTACGCAGCCTTGTCCTGTTGGTCGACCAACTGGTATTGCACCCGGCCGTTCTCGGAAACTCGTTGCAGCCGTCCACCCACGACCAAACGCAAACTCGGATCGGTTTCCGTCGCAAATGCCTGCAGTCCAAGCATCAGTA
>SKVE01000305.1 GCA_007129635.1 Planctomycetaceae bacterium | reverse complement strand
TGTCTGCGGAACAGGCAGAACTGTTGCTCGGGGCGAAGGGGCAAGGAAGTTTCTGGGGCGGTATCTGGTTGCCTCTGTCTGCGGTAACACCGGAAGTGGCCAATGTGCTTGCCGCGCACCCCAGTACCATCAACCTGACGCTGGTCGGCAACGGTCCCCTTCCCGATGCGGTCTTGAGAACGCTGTTGAGATCCCGGTTGAGGCTCTCGTTGCAGGATTTGGAAGAGCTGAACGCAGGACAGATCCGCATCGTGGCCGAAGAATTGGCCGACAGGACCGTTCGTCCTGGAGTGGTGGAATCCGCGTCACTAAGTCTACCGAGCCTGAAGAAGCTAGACTCGGCGCTGCTCGCGGAAACACTTGTCAAAGCCATCGGGTTCAATTTCCCCGGCGTCACGGAGATCTCGCCGGAGGCCGCTGCGGCATTGGGCAGCCTCCCAGACGGCGAGGCCATCGGCCCCGAAAGGAAGAGGATCGTGGTTCCAAGCGGCGCTCTTTCTTTCCCAAGTCTGCAGGAACTTTCGAATGAAACGGCTCGGCTGTTGATGCAGAAACGTTGGGCATCGATCTCGCTGCCGGCGCTCGAGGAAGTTTCGCTGGAAACCGTCCGCCTGATGGCGAGACAGACGTCTCAATTGACTTTGGGCATCCCCACACTGCCTACGGAATTCGCCGGTGCCTTTGCCGAGCTTCCCATGCGTCAGCCGATGGCCGGGGACAACATCTCGTTTCCTTATTTGACTGACCTCTCTCCGGAAGCTGCTCGAATTCTGGTGACATCGCTGAACCGGGGATTCCGAGAGGTCCCCAGCGGATTCGGCAAGTTCAGCAATTCGCCAAAGTTGAGCTTTGGAGGCGGCTCAGGCTTCGCCACCCTTTCTCCGGCGTTGGCCGTTGAACTAGCCAAGTATGAGGGGAATCTTGCGATCGAAGGTCTGGGCGAATTGCCGGCCGAATCCGCCGCCGCGCTCGCGTCGTACCCCGGTCCCTACTTGTCCATGTCCGGCCGCGGCGTGGACAGACTCTCGCCGGAAGCGGCCGCGTCGCTGGCCAGGGTTTCCGCAGTCTTGCAGATCCAACTGAGGCATCTCGACTCAGTGCCGCTCGCCGAGCGGTTTGCCCGGCAGATCAACTGGACGTTGTCCAACCTTGAAACCGTTTCCAGGGAAGCTGCTACGGCGCTAAGTCGATACAAGCAGTTCTTTGACCTGCGAGCCTTGACGGTGCTGGATTCGCCTGAATTAGCGAGGCGATTCGTGGAAGGCACCACATCAGGAAGCGCTATCACGCTCCCGGCGCTCTCAGTTCTTTCTCCGGAGGCCGCGGAGATCCTTGGACCGGGATCGAAGTCGATGTCCATGGGGCTGACGGTGCTCGATTCCGATGCAGTCGCCAGATCGCTCAGCAAGTCGCGACAGGAGGTCAAGCTTCCGCGTCTGCGAGCCGCCACACCGGAAGTGATTGCAATCCTGAAGGAAAGCACGTCAATCAAAACGCCTTCGCTTGAATCGTTGTATGTTATGTCCGAATCCAATGTTCGCCGCTAACCAGACTCATGAAACAATTTGCTCAAACCTCAACGTAGCTGCTGTCACCCAAAGGAGTTTACCTGATGTTCGTCCCAGCTTGCCGTCTTGCCGGAGTTCTGACCTTCGCTGCGTGGGGTTGGATCAGCACGTTGGTGAGGTCTGAAGAACCCGCAGTGAATTCCTCGCGCCCCACCGCCGAGCAACTCGTCGAGCAGCTTGGGGACGTTTCCTACGCGCAGCGCGAGCGTGCGAGCCACCAGTTGCTGGAGATCGGCCTGGAGGCGAAAGCGGTCCTGGACAACGGCATGCGGCATCCCGATATTGAGATCGCCTATCGCTGCCGACGCTTATGGGACGAGGTGCGCATGCTCGCTGGCTGGCAGCAGGTGAGCCAGGTCGTCGGCGACTCGCCGGCGGCTCGCTCGCTGTATGACAAGATGTTCTTGGCCGACCCGGCTCTGTGGTACGAACTTGCCGAAGATCCCAAACCTTCCGGCCGGTTGTTTCCCGAGCGGCGAGCGCAGCTTGAGCAGGCGGCCAAGCAAACACAAGTTCCTCTGGAAGGTGCGCTCGCCAATGCGTTCTACTTCGGCGTAATGGCCAAGCGGGCGCAGCCAGAGCAGGAAATCGAGAGTTTGGACGACCTGCTGCGCGTGGCCCGGTGCCAGCAGGCCCTTAAGGACAGTGAAGTTCTGCGCGACCTGTGGGACCGGTGGGCCAAGGCCACCGCAAGCGAAGGCCCGGCCCTGGATCGACTGTTGGCGGCCCTGCAGGACCAGCAGCCCGTCGCCCGCGACATCGCCCGCGACATCGCCCGCGAGATGGTGGCTGATGATCGCGTCCCCGTCAAGCAGCGGCAGTATGCGCTGCTGACCTTGGCAAAGTTTAAGAATCCCGCTGACGATGAACTGATTCAAAAATGCTTGGACGATTCGTCGCCGCTGGACACCTTGTTCACTCGGGGAGTCGTGATCTATTCGCAGCTACGCGACGTGGCGTTGGCGGCGACGATCTATCGCGCCGGGGAGGATCTCCG
>SKVE01000307.1 GCA_007129635.1 Planctomycetaceae bacterium | reverse complement strand
GGCTGTCTCGACAGTTCTTGATCAACACCAAGTCGCCTGGGACATCCGCAGCCGCCGCCGCTTCAGCGACCAGCCGGTCCTGAGCCCGCTGGTAAGTCAAGACCTGTCCGGGTCCGCGACATTCGGGCGTGGCACCTTCGATCAAACCACCGTCGGACGCGATCCGCTCGGTCTCAAACCATAACGCTCCACCTGTGGCGGTGAACACCCCCTCCTTGAAATGGCCAGCGCGGACAATTGGCACCCGCAGACGCAACGCCTGGACCAATTGGCGGTAGAGTAAAAACCTAGCCGGGCGCGGCGCAGAAAAAGAGGCCGACTGGAAACGGATCGCGTACTCCGTTTCCAGACCGACCAATCGATCAAAGATTTCCTTCAAGCCAACCCCTATTCACCACCATGCGGGGTGACGGTCTCTTCCAAATAAGCATCGGGGTCTTCCCGGCTATCGTCCAGAATCTGCTGGATCGCTTCCCTCATTGGCACCGTCTGCGGTTGTCGCGGTGCGGGAATCGCTTTTTCTGGAACCAAAACCAGTTTGTCTGCCATGGCGATCAACTCCTGAAATGAAATGCTTTTCAGCCCAAGTTTTTGGGTTTCCTGCTTCCATCATAACCAAGAACACGGGGTTTGCAAGTTCCCTGCCGATCCCATCCGCGTACCGCAACAGAGATTTCTTCGTCGATCCGAGCCAGCTAGTTCAGCTTGATTTGGCCAGTTCCCCGCTATGGGCATGAATCTTCCGGATCGCTTGGGCGATCTGGTCCATGGCCCGGCGGTCCGCCAGCAACAGGGTTTGGGAAAGCGCGACCGTGGTGGCACAGACCTGACGGTTGCCGGTCAGTTCCTGGAAACTGTCGCGATAGTCTTTCAGGCGTTTTGCGCCGAACAGCCGTTGGTAACCGCGCGATGCGATGGCTTCGTCCAACATGCCGTCGAAGTATTGTTCGCCGTAAACCGTGCTGCTGGGAATCCCCTCGGCTCGCAACGCTCGCATGAATCCGACTCGGGACAATCCGTTGAAATGTTCGGACTCGTAACGCATCGGGAACAGATGCCAAGCGGCTCGGCTGTTCGCCGGGATTCGCGCCGGGGTGATACCGGGGATCTCGGCCAATTGCGCGATCAGATAATCGGCGTTGGCCTGCCGGACCTGGGTTTCCCGGACCAGTTTTTCGATCTGGTGCAACAGCATCGCAGCCTGGAAGTGCTGCATGCGGAAGTTACTGCCGCGAGTAAAGCAACCACGCCCTTGAAACGTCCCGGTGGCTCGGCCACAGTTGTGGAATGCTTGGCAGCGGTCGACCAGATCGTCGCGGTTGCCAGTCACCGCGCCGCCTTCGCCCGAGGGGATGTGTTTGGAGTTCTGGAAACTGAAGCATCCCAGATCGGCCAGCGTCCCGCACTTCTTGCCTTGGTACTCGGCCAACCAGGCTTGGCAGGCATCTTCGACGACGGCCAGATCATGCTTCTGGGCGATGGCGTTGATCGGATCCATGTCGCAGGGCAGGCCGTAGATATGCACGGGCAGAATCGCTCGCGTCCGTTCGGTAATGCGGCTCTCGATCGTCGCCGGATCGATATTCCACGTGGCTGGGTCGGTATCGGCAAAGACGGGCAACGCCTTGTTGATCAGAATCGCATTGTATGTCGCGTTGAATGTATAGGGCGACACGATGACCTCGTCGCCCGCGTCGACCCCGACGACGTACAGGCTGGTGATCAAGGCCGTTGTGCCGCTGGCGGTCGCCAGGCAGCGGCGAGCGCCCAACAGATGGGTCCAGGCCGTTTCGAACTGGGCGATATGCCCCGAATCATCCCCGCGGTACCACCGCCCACTGCGCAAAATCTTGAGAATCTCAGGTTCCCATGCCTCGCGCCACTGGGGCCACGTTGGCCAGGTACCCGTGCAGGACGGTCGGCCGCCCAAGATGGCCGGTTTGTCGGAAACATAGGCTGCGGCGCCCGAGGCTGTTGTCGAGCCTTGCAAACTCCAGAAAGCGGAACCCGCCGCAGCAGCTTGCATGAAACCGCGTCGTGACCACGAATCGCTCATCTCCGGTTCTCCCGTGCTTCTGGACGTGCTTCTGGACGTGCTTCTGGACGGATCCAGTCGGCAAGTCGCACCGATTGGTCCGTGGTGCATCCCATGCCGTCTCCTGCCAGTCTAGCGTAAAAGGGCTCGAAGCGATAATCCCCCGTTTCCCCTCCGCGACGATGTTTGCTATCCTCGCAGGATCGCATTCGACCGTGGAAGTCGATCGGATGCCCGAGTTCGATGCCAACGAGACCAGTGAAGATGACCGAGCATTGCCCCAGCGTCCTTTTTGTGTGTACAGGCAACTATTACCGCAGTCGGTTTTGCGAGCATTTATTCAATGTGTTGGCAGAACGCCGGCAGATCGGCTGGCGAGCCGCTTCGCGTGGCCTGCAAACCTGGCTGGCCGACGGCTACGGGCCGATCTCGGAGATGACTGTCCAGCGATTGGAGGAATTGGGCATCCCCATCAACGGTGATGCTCGATTCCCGCTGCCGTTGACCGAATCCGACTTGCAGACGGCAGG
>SKVE01000384.1 GCA_007129635.1 Planctomycetaceae bacterium | reverse complement strand
TATCGCTTCCGCGCCGACGGAGCATCCGTCGAATTGAAAGCGGACGGGTTCCCCAACTACGTCGTGGCTGAAGCCGTGCGATTTGTACCCGTAGCAGCGGGAGCCAAGCCATGAAAGGAACCGATCCGATGGGTATCTGTCGCGCTGTCTTTTTGAAAGCTGTCCTGCTGGGCGGGCTGCTATGTTGGTCCGTGTTGACCGCCCGGGCCGACCACGGGGTACCGCATCCGGTAAGGAACCCGGATTCGCCGGTCATGCTGGCGGGTGACTGGGTGCAGGATGACGCAGGGCGCATTGATTTCGACCGGTTGCCGCGTGTGCCGTCGGAACATTCGACCGTCAGCGACGTGCGCGACGCCGGTGGCATGCGGGTCAATCAGCATAACTACCTGGCTCATTTCGACGGCCGGTTTTGGGCGATATGGAGCGACGGGCCCGGCGTGCAGCGCGGCCCTGCGGATCAGCATCGCAACCGGGTTCCGGGCCACGATCAGGCCGGGCAGCACGTTTCTTTTGCGGTCAGCGAGGACGGAATGCACTGGAGCGAGGTGGGCGACCTGGCCGGCTCGCCGGAGCCCGGCTTTGGCTGGATTGCGCGCGGCCTGTGGATCCGCGAGGGCAAGCTGCTGGCCTTGGCCAGCCGCTACCGCGCGCCGGGCTATGCCGGGCCGGGGCTCCAGCTTCACGCATTCGAGCTGGTCCCCGGCCAGCCGCCGGACTGGAAGCATTTGGGCATCGCCTTTGACGATGCCTTGAACAACTTCGCACCCAAGCTCCTGCCTGATGGCCAGTGGATGATGTCACGGCGGGACCACCAGCGGAATATCCACCTGCTGTTCGGCGGTACGGAAGCGTTCGACCGGTGGGAATCGGTTCCGTTCGTCGGGTACCGCGATACGGAGATGGCCGCCGAGGAGCCGTACTGGTGGATCTTGCCGGACGGGAATCTGGTCGCCTTGTTCCGTGACAATGCTCGCAGTGGCTTCCTGTTCCGCGCTTTTTCCACCGACGATGGCCGCACGTGGAGCAGGCCGGTGCGCACTAACTTTCCCGATGCCACGTCCAAGTTCCACGGGTTGCGGCTGAGCGACGGCCGTTATGTCCTTGTTTCCAACGCCAACCCGCGGCGGCGCGATCCGTTGACCATCGCGATCAGCGACGACGGGCTGGTATTTACGAAGCTGGGCTACCTGGTCGGCGGGCGGCACGTCGATTACCCGCACGTGATCGAGCACGGCGAGCACTTGTACGTGGCCTTCGCCAGCGCCAAACAGACGGTCGAAGTGCTGAAGGTCTGCATCGCCGACCTGGACGACCTCGACATGGCGAGCGTTTGGGCACCGCCGCCCGAACCGCTCCGCTCGGAGCTGGACGTGGATGGGATTTTGATCACACTCCATCTGGAGGGCAATTGGGGAACCAGCGACAAGGCGGAAGAGAAGTACGGCGACACGTACTTCTTCCTGCAGCCGGGCGCCAAGGGCTTGGTGCGTTACACGCCGCGGTTGCCCGACGCGGGCGAGTACCAGGTGTTTGCCTGGTGGAATTCGCGCGGTTCGCGGTACCACGCCGTGCCCTACGTCGTCCACCACGCCGACGGTGTCCAAACGGTGATTGTCGATCAGAACCAACAGGGCGGACGATGGGTGAGCTTGGGTCGTTATCGCTTCCGCGCCGACGGAGCATCCGTCGAATTGAAAGCGGACGGGTTCCCCAACTACGTCGTGGCTGAAGCCGTGCGATTTGTACCCGTAACCGATGGAGGAGATCCGTGAAGCCGCAAGGAAGCACCAGCGCCAGCGGCGGAAGCGATGGGTTTCATCGTCCGGCTGCTGGAACGCGATGATCATGGCTGATTCGCAGATCCCGATCCGGACGCTCGACGTGCTCGCCATCGGAGTCTATCTGGGCGGCATGATCGGCATCGCGTTGTATTTCGCGAGGCGGAACACCAACACCGAGGAGTATTTCGTCGGCGGGCGGTCGTTTGCCGGTTGGGTCATCGGGCTTTCCATGCTGGGGACGATCGTCTCGTCCAGTACCTTCCTGGCGTTGCCCGCAGCGGCTTACGCCTTGGATTGGCGCCAGTTGAGCGTCAATCTGGTTCTGCCGCTGGTGGCGGTGTTGGCCGTCGTTTTCTTCATCCCGCTGTTTCGCCACGGCCGCATGACCTCGGCTTTCGAGTATCTGGGTTTGCGTTACGGCCCGGTCCCGCGGCTGTACGGGACGGTCAGCTTTATCGTCATGCAATTGATCCGCACGGCGCAGGTGCTGTTCCTGGTATCGCTTCCCATCCAGTTTTTGACCGGGGCTCCGCTGGCAACGGTGATCGTCGCCGCGGGGATCTTTGTGGCGTTTTACACCATCGTGGGCGGCATCGATGCGGTGATCTGGACCGATGTGATCCAGGCGCTGGTGCTGATCGTTGGCGGCGTGATCTGTGCCGGTTATGTGATCCTGGCACTGCCCGGCGGATTGTCCCAAGTTCTGGAGGTCGGGGCGGTGCACGACAAGTTCTCCTTGGGCAGTTTCGACTGGGATCTAGGACAACGGACCTTTTGGACGGT
>SKVE01000279.1 GCA_007129635.1 Planctomycetaceae bacterium | reverse complement strand
ATCGACAATAAATTGTCGATCTTGACGCGTGAAGGGCCTAGGGGGAAATTTGGCTACGGTTATGCGGTTTGACGCAATTGGATGTCGTGCAGGCGCCGGTACAGGTCACAGCGGGCGATCAGTTCCTGGTGGGTGCCCAGATCGGCGACTCGTCCGGCTTCCATCACCAGGATGCGATCGGCCAATTCCAGCGTCGACAATCGATGGGTGATGATGATCGCCGTTCGGTTCTGAATGAACTGCTCCAGGGCGCGGTGGATCAGTTGTTCGCTCTCCAGATCGATCTGGCTGGTCGCTTCGTCCAGGATCAGCACTTGGGGATCGCGGAGGATCACGCGTGCCAGGGCGACGCGTTGCCGTTGGCCACCGGAAAGCTTGCTGCCGCCGGAACCTACATTGGTGTCGTAGCCGTGTTCCAACGATTCCAGGATGAAGCGATGCGCATGAGCTCGCTCGGCGGCCTGGTACACCTGTTCGGGCGTAGCTTGCCAAGCGCCGTAGCGGATGTTGTTATACACCGTATCATCAAACAGCACGGCCGTTTGGCTGACCATGCCGATAAACTTTCGAAGATCGCGTAAGCGGAACTGCTGCAGATCGATTTCGTCGACGCGGATCCGGCCGCCCACCGGATCGTGGAATCGAGGCAGCAGCCCGACGAGCGTGGATTTTCCACAGCCGTTGGGTCCCACGATACACATTGTCTCGCCGGCTCGCACTTGGAAATCCAGGTCTTGCAATACGGGCTGTTCCGGCGAGTAGTGGAAATGGACGTGTTCGAAACTCAGACGCATGAACGAATGGGGGATCGGCTTGGGGTCTTGGGGATCCGCGATTTTCGGCTGGCGATCCAACAGCGGGAACAGCCGATCGGCGGCGGCCACACCGGCCTGCAATCCGTTCAGCAGATCCGACAGTCGGCGCGCCGGGTCACTGGCACCGACCAGCAGGCCGAAGAAGAGCAAAAGGGCGGCGACGCTGATGGGCCGATCGGTCAAGCGGATTCCCAACAGATGGGTTTCTTGATTCAGGACCAGATGGGCGCCGGCGATCAGAGCCGTGAAGATCATCGCCAGTCCCAGCAGCTCGGTGGATGGTTTTGTCAGCGCGTTGTAAAAGGCGATACGCGTCGCCTTTCGCAGGCACTTCTTCGAAACGAGATGGAAACGCAGGCGTTCATGTTTTTCCATCGTAAAGGCTTTGACGGTCTGCATTCCGTGAAAAGCCTCGGACAACACGTTCATCAGTTGGGCGTTCTCTTCCATCGCTCGCCGATTTGCACGTTTAATAGAACGCGCCAGGGTACGGATCAACAGAGCGGTCAACGGTGTCAGCAGCAGCGTAAACAGCAACAGCCGCCACGAGACAAATGCAGCGAGAGCCAGGCAGGCGATGGCTTTGAACGGTTCGAGCATCGCTTTGCCGAACAAGCACCGCAGTCCTGTCGATAGGCACTGCAGATCCATATTGAAGCGGCTCATCAGCGGCCCGACTCGCTGTTCGCCGAATTCGCTCAAGTCCATCCGCAGGGTATGGTGATACAGTTCTTTGCGAATATCGAAAGCGACCAACTGTACCAGCCGCTCCAACAGGATCAGGTTCGAGAAGATGAACGCGTTCTTTGCCGCCGTGGCGATCATCAGCACCACGACGATCATCACGACCGTCTGAAAAGCGTCGTTGGGAAACCAGCGGACGATCTTCGGCTTCAGCCAGTTCGCCCATCCCAAAGCAGTCTGCTCGGCCTCCCAACGATTGCGCAGCATCCCCAGTTGGTCTTGCAACCGGTCGGCTTCCTCTTTGTCGGCATCGGCTGCTAACGTTTCCAACCGGGCGATCTCTTCAACCAGCTCACGCGTCTTCTCGTTGGCCTTGTCGATCTCGTCATCGACCCACTGTTGCAGCGTGCGTCCTTGAAAGGCCACCTCGACGATCGGGTACAGTGCGCCGATGTTCCCGCCCCAGAAGACGGCGACGGCGACGGCGCTGATCACCACAGCCGCCACGTTCCATCGGTATTGCAATGCCATGCTCACGGCACGTCGGAAATTCTTCATCTTCTGCTTCCTGCGGGATCTTTCTCTATCAGCGTCCTTACCAATCCAAACGCGGGTTCTGCGTGTCGACAAGGCAGTCGTTGCCGGTGATTCCGCGAGTGGGCAATGATAGCACGATCGGCCGGGATCACCTAGACAAATTTCCTGCGCGGCGTCTTCCGGTCTTTTCAGCTAGCACCTGTACGGCACCTGACAGCACTGCATCCGGAGGCATTCTTCGGGAAGAGCCGAATTGCGTCTTTTTGTCCGTGAAATCTTCGTCGATTCGGAAAAATGCACTTGACCGGTTTCCTATCGATCAGTATTTAACTCGCTCTTGTCGAAAACCTCCAGGTTCGTCCAGTGGCACGAATCGCTCGTGGCGGCATGTTCGCCTCGATTGATTCTGCCGTTGAAGCGGGCCTGGTTCGGGTGAGTTCCTCATCCCGGCAATACGGCATCAATTTTTTGGATGGGCTTGCCGTCATGTACCACCAACCCGTCCCGGCGATGGATTGGACGGATGGTCAGT
>SKVE01000465.1 GCA_007129635.1 Planctomycetaceae bacterium | reverse complement strand
TGTTTTGCTTGTCGCGCAGCATGTCGGCAAAGGCCAGGACGCCCGTCAGGGGATTGTTGATCTCGTGCAGCGCCGGACTGCCGCCAGGACTGCAGCCGCAACAACTTTTTCGAGACGTCCGGAACATGCGAGAGATCTTGGCAGACGCCGCGACAAAGGCGTTTTGACCGTCGCCGAAAGGCAACTGGCACAATCGTTGTCGCCGGAGACAGGCCGGGATCTGGTCAAACAAGTCGTCGGGAGTCGCTTTCGGCCGACGATCATTTACTTGGAAAGCGACTTATCCGAAAACGACTCCCGATCCCCTTCCGCCCGCCTTACCGCACAGGACGGGCAAGAGTGCCCATTCTACCAGAATGACTCCCATCGCCGGCTTCTGTCACCACCTTTCGTGAAACAATCGCCACCCAATAGAATTTACTTTTGGTTTTTGCCGATTGCGAAACGGTGGCCGGATCGCTAAAGTGAACAGGTAGCGTTGCTATACCAACCGATACGATCCTCCTGGAAATCTCGCCTTGATGTCCCACCCATTTGCCGTATTGCCATTTGATTTCGAAGCTCGCACTCGGATCGTCTTCCAGGCGGATGCCATCGATCGTTTGGGCGAATTCGGTCGCCAGCTTGGAGGACGTCGCGTTTTGGTGGTCAGTGATGCGGGCGTCATCGCGGCGGGTCATACCGAACGAGGGATCAAGGCGTTGGACCGGGCGGGGATCGCGTCCACGGTGTTCGAGGATTTTCACGAAAACCCCAGCTCGGAAGATGTCGACCGGGGCGTCGCTTGTGCCGCCGAGTTTGCTCCGAATCTATTGATCGGTCTGGGTGGCGGCAGCTCGATGGATTGTGCCAAGGGCATCAACTTCGTGTATACCAATCGCGGCAGCATCCACGATTACTGGGGTGTCGGCCGCGCTGCCAAGCCGATGCTGCCGATGATCGCCGTTCCCACGACGGCCGGGACGGGTAGCGAGGCCCAATCGTTCGCCTTGATTACGGACGCCAAGACGCATGCCAAAATGGCCTGTGGCGACAAGAAAGCCGCATGTCGTATCGCCTTGCTGGACCCCCGGTTGACCATCACTCAGCCGCGACGGCTGACGGCATTGACCGGCATCGACGCGCTGGCTCACGCCCTGGAAACCTACGTGACCAAACGCCGCACCCCGATCTCCCAAGTGTTCAGCCGCGAAGCGTGGCGTCTGCTGGCAGGGAATCTGGTTCGCGTCCTGCAGGCTCCAGACGATCTGGATGCTCGCAGTGCCATGCAACTGGGCGCCTGCTATGCGGGGTTGGCGATCGAGAATTCCATGTTGGGAGCGACCCACGCGCTGGCCAACCCGTTGACCGCCGAATACGGGTTGGTCCACGGCCAGGCGATCGGGCTCATGCTGCCCCACGTGATCCGCTACAATGGTCAACAGTTCGAAGAACTCTATCTGCAGCTTGTGCAAACCACTTCGGAGCTAGCCGGTTACCCCAAGCTGGCCGACGGGGTAGAAGGACTAGCTCGATTCGTGGAAAACCTGGTCGATAAATGCGAGCTTTCCATGTCCTTGTCCGGGTGTGGGGCCGCCGAGGACCATATTGCTCGACTGGCTGCGGATGCCGTGAAGCAGTGGACCGGGACGTTCAACCCGCGGCCGGTCAGCGAAGCGGAACTCGCCGAACTTTATCGCCTGGCTTTCTGACAAAGGAACCCAGTCCTTGCGTTTTGGAGGAGAAAGTCGATGAATCGAATCCCAACCGGTCGGATACTGTGCATCATGTTGGGCGCCCTGCTGGCCTGCCGTCCCGCAGCGACCAACGACGAGCCTGGTCCCGCAGCCGAACCATCGCCCGCCAAAGTCGCCGCGCCAGCTCTGGAGACTCCGGCTGATACGGCAGCAGCGTCCGCGGAGGTCACGGCCGCTGACAAAGGGGCGTCGTCGGACACCGATTGGCCCCTGTTTCGAGGCGACTCGCAAGCGACCGGAGTGGCTCGTAGCGAGCTTCCCGAGCAACTGGAGTTATTGTGGCGATTCACGGTACCCAAGGGCGCTTTTGAGGGCACGCCGGCCATCGTGGACGGCGTTGTCTACCTGGGCGACTTGGACCGCAACTTTTACGCCCTGGATCTGGCGACGGGCAAACAGCGATGGGTGCAAACCTTCGAGGGCGGCTTTACGGCATCGCCCGCCGTCCGCGACGGACTGCTGTACATCGGCGACTACGACGGACGGTTCTACTGCTTGAACACCGAAGATGGTGAACTGGTCTGGCAATATGACGCGCAGGCCGAGATCGATGGCAGTGCGAACTTCTTCCAGGATCGCGTCCTTTTCGGATCCCAGGATGCCACGCTGTACTGCCTGCAGGCCAAGACGGGCGAACTGGTGTGGAAGCACACCGTCGACGACCAGATCCGTTGCAGCCCGACGATCGTCGAAGGCCGATGTTTTGTCGCCGGGTGCGATGGGCTGCTGCACATCATCAACGTGCAAGACGGCCAGCCGATGGCCACGGTACCGATCGGCGCACCGACGGGGGTCACTCCGGCAGCGCTGGGAGACCGTGTCTTTTTCGGCGC
>SKVE01000111.1 GCA_007129635.1 Planctomycetaceae bacterium | reverse complement strand
GTCGACCCGACCGCGCGAGCCAATCCTTTGCGCTACGCCGATCAGCACCATGGCCAGCACACCAACTTTCGAGATCAACTGCCGAGCCATCCCGGCGACCAGCCTGGGGCAGGCGGGCAGCGTTGGCAGCCTTTGACCGATCCCCCGGGGCAACCGAGGGCCGTTCCAACCGAGTCGGAATTCAAATTAGCGCTGGACGGTTTTTGCCCTGTCAGCTTGACGTTGCGAGAGACCTGGCAGCAGGGCGATCCGCGTTGGGGAGCTTACCATCGCGGCCGGACCTACCTGTTCGCCTCGCCAACCTTTCGGCACCAGTTCATGGCCGATCCCGATCGTTACAGCCCCGTCTTGGCTGGCTACGATCCCATTCGTTTCATCGATCACGGCGATCCGGTCGAGGGCCAGAGACAGCATGGAATGTGGTTCCGCGGCCGGATGTATCTGTTTGCCGAGGAGGCCTCCTTGGAACGTTTCCAACGCTCGCCGGACTACTACGCCCAACGGTCTCACGAGATCATGATGCAAGGACGACGTTAAACAGCACTAGGTCAACTGAGGCTTGAAGACGATGACGCCCAATGGCGGCAACGTCACGCGGATCGAGTAGGGCCGATCGTGGCAACCGATCGGCTGAGCCTCGCGGCCCGGATGATTGCCCACGTTGCTGCCTCCGTAGTATTCCGCATCGCTGTTGAAAATCTCGTCATACCAGGCTTCGCACGGCACGCCGACCACGTGATCGTGCCGGACCACCGGAGTGAAATTGCAGCAGACCAGCACGAAGTCATCCGGATCTTTGGCCCGCCGCATATAGATCAGAATACTGTCTTCGTGGTTGTGGCAGTCGATCCACTCGAACCCCGGGTAGATGAACTCCTGCTGATGCAGCGCCGGTTGCTGTTGATAAAGGCGATTCAGATCGGAGATCAGATGCTTCAGTCCCTGGTGCGAGGGCCACTGTAGCAATTCCCATTGCAATTGCGTGTCGTGATTCCATTCGTTCCATTGACCGAATTCCCCCCCCATGAACAAGACCTTCTTTCCCGGGTGGGTCCACATGTAGGAGTACAACAAACGCAGGTTGGCGAACTTTTGCCAGAGATCACCCGGCATCTGCCCGATCAGCGAGCCTTTCCCATGAACTACCTCGTCATGCGACAGCGGTAGGGCGAAGTTCTCGGTGAAGGCATACAGGATGCTGAATGTCAGCTCGTTGTGGTGGTACTGGCGATGGATCGGTTCGTGTTGCATGTAGCTGAGCGTGTCGTTCATCCAGCCCATGTTCCACTTGATGTCGAATCCCAAACCTCCCTGATCCGTCGGCCTGGACACGCCGCTCCACGCGGTCGATTCTTCGGCGATCGTCATGACGCCCGGGAACTGAGCGTGAACGACGCGATTGAATTCCTGTAGCATCGCGACCGCTTCCAAATTCTCCCGTCCCCCATGTTGGTTCGGCAGCCACTCGCCCTCGCGTCGGCTGTAGTCCAAATACAGCATGGATGCGACCGCGTCCACGCGAAGACCGTCGATGTGGTACTTTTCCAGCCAGAACAAGGCATTGGAAATCAGGAAGTTATGTACCTCGTTGCGGCCATAGTTAAAGCACATGGTCCCCCAGTCGGGATGTTCCCCCCGACGTGGATCGTCATGTTCGTACAGGGCCGAGCCGTCAAAACGTCGCAGACCATGACCATCCTTGGGAAAATGAGCAGGAACCCAATCGATGATCACGCCGATCCCGTTCTGATGGCAGTAATCGACAAAGTACATGAAGTCTTCCGGTGTCCCGTACCGACCGGTCACCGAGAAGTAGGATGTCGGCTGGTATCCCCAACTGCCATAGAACGGATGCTCCGACACGGGCAAGAGTTCGATATGGGTGAAGCCTGTTTCCAGGCAGTATTCGACCAGCCGCGGCGCCATTTCACGGTATCCGTACCACTGGCCGTCGCACTGCTTCCAACTGCCCAAATGCACCTCGTAGATCGAAACGGGCTGCTGCTGGAAGTCAAACGAGGCGCGATGCTGCATCCAGGTCTGGTCGGCCCAAGTGTACTGGTCGATATCTGCAATCACTGAGGCCGATTTGGGGGGTACTTCACTACGAAATGCGTAGGGATCGGCCTTTTCGATCACCTCGCCGTCCTGGGGGTGAATGCGATACTTATATAGATGCCCGTCGCTCAATCCTGGCAGGAAAATCTCCCACAGGCCGCTGCAAAAGTGCTTCCGCAATGCGTGCCGACGGCCGTCCCACTGGTTGAAATCGCCCACCACACTGACCCGCGAGGCGTTCGGTGCCCAGACAGCAAAATTGATCCCAGCAACCCCATCGACAACTCGACGATGAGCCCCCAGTTTTTCAAAAGAACGATAATGTCGCCCCTGCCCCAACAAGTAGAGGTCATAGTCTGTAAAAAAGGTGGGAAATGCGTAAGGGTCATCCATGGTGGTCATATTTCCACTCGTGTCTGCGACTTGAAGCCGATACGGCTTGGGGGTTTCCGAAGACTGGCAAGGACAGATCGCCTCGTAGAATCCCGCGGGGTGCAATCGACGCATGGGCCG
>SKVE01000761.1 GCA_007129635.1 Planctomycetaceae bacterium | reverse complement strand
CCGCACGCATCAGGCCATTGTGCATCCAGTAGTTGACCATCGGCTGGCCGTGGCAACATTCGCTCTGCGCGATCTCGTTTTCGTGATGCGGGAACACAAGATCCAAGCCGCCCCCATGGATATCAAATGTCTTGCCCAAAATCCTGCGACTCATCGCCGAGCACTCGATGTGCCAACCGGGACGACCCGGCCCCCAGGGGCTGTCCCAAGCGGGTTCGTCAGGCTTGGCCGCTTTCCATAGGGCAAAATCACCGGGCGAGCGTTTCTTCACGGCAGCTTCTCCCCCTTCGCCCTGCTGGCTGTCTGCCGATCGATTGCTGAGTTTCCCGTAGTTCACGTCTTTGGCCACATCGAAGAACACATCGCCATCGGAATGATACGCGAAACCGCGATCGATCAGATCCTGGATAAAACGGATGATTTCTTCGATGTTCTCGGTCGCTTTGGGCATCTGATCGATCTGATCGACGCCCAGTCCTCGCAAATTCGCCAGATAATCCTCCGTGTTCTCCTGGGCGACCTGAGCCATGGAGATCCCACGCTGCTTCGCTTTTTGGATCAGTTTGTCGTCGACGTCGGTGATATTCACCACCCAGGTCACTTGGTACCCACAGTAGACCAAATAGCGTTTGATGGCATCAAAGATGACCGGTCCCACCATATGGCCGATGTGTGCCTTGTCGTAGACCGTCGGTCCACACAGATAGATCCCGACACGTCCGGGCGTTACCGGTTGGAACACCTGCTTGGTCTTGGTCAGTGTGTCGTAGACTCGTAATGTGTACGGCACCGTCGGATTGGCTGCAGCGTTGTTCGTGATCACCTCTGACGCCATGACTTGGTCCATTCAACTCTTTGGATATTTGCTATCGTTCGACTCGTTCAGCAGCACAATACACTCTGCCATCATCGCCTGGCCACGTCCCACCGCCCCCAGCCCCTCGCCAGTCTTGGCTTTTACGTTCACTTTATTGGGGGGCATGCAAAGGATCGAGGCGATACGTTCTGCCATCTGCCGCTTTTTCGCTCCCAATTTAGGACGTTCCGCGAAGATGATACAGTCCAAATTGCCGATTTCGTAGCCCGCTTGTCTGCATGCTTGGTGAGCCATCTGCAGCATTTCGGCCGAGTCTCTGCCTCTGTTTTGGGGGTCTGAGTCAGGAAACCAGTCTCCGATATCCCCCAAGGCGGCAGCGCCGAGCAGTGCGTCGGTGACCGCGTGCAAGAGAACATCTGCATCACTGACGCCGACCAGGTGACAGTCGGCGGCATGATCGATGCCTCCCAGTCGCAGGGGGCCATCTTGAGCCAGTCGGTGCGTATCGTGACCGATCCCAATTCGCATACGGGGCGCCTCGATTTCTACCAGCTTGGTGATGGTCTCCCAAACAAAAGCCGGGATTATAGCCGACCCGTTGCGTCGCGGCAACGTCGACGGACGTGCATCGGATTCGCCATATTCGGAGACTGGGCATCTACTCGCCCGCGTCGGCTGTCGTTATAATCCGGCGGAATCTGATAAGCCGATGGGTTGCCGATGGCTTGGAGTGCGATGGCAGCCAAAAAAAGAGGGCTCTTGTTCGCCGCAACAAGAGCCCTCGCAAGCATGGCTGACCGCTTCTTGGGTTGTTTACCGTAGAATCGGAGACCCACAGCCATACGGAGCCTATCGGGATAACGGATCGAAAACTTGAATCACCTGGCGAAGGGTAACGGTTTTGACGAATTTCCTCGAAGTCTCGGTATCCGGTGGCTCGCCGACCGGCGATCGGGATTTCATTCTTTAACCGAGTCATAGGTCCATGAACAGAATCGCGAAACTTGCTCTGGAAGACGGCACAGTTTACACGGGCATTGCTTTTGGCGCCGCGGGCGAAGTCGACGGCGAGGTGGTTTTCAATACGTCGATGACCGGCTATCAGGAGATCCTGACGGATCCCAGTTATCGTGGGCAGATCGTCACGATGACGTACCCGTTGATCGGCAACTACGGCGTCAACGACGAGGACGTCGAGAGTCGTCAACCGCATTTGGCTGGGTTCATCGTGCGCGAGAACAGCCGGATCGTCAGCAATTTTCGAGCGGACGGTGCGTTGGGTGACTACTTGCAACAGCATGGGATTGTTGGTCTGGCCGGGATCGATACCCGCGCACTGGTGCGGCGGATCCGCAACTTGGGCGCGATGAAGGGCGTGTTGTCCACCGAGGATTTGGACGATGCCCGTCTGGTTGCCAAGGCTCAGAACAGCCCGGGGTTGGTCGGACGTGATCTGGTCCGTGAGGTCATTCCGCCCGAGTCTCGTGTGTGGGATGAATCGCTCAGCCGTTGGGCTCATCTTCAGCAGGACGCTTCGAATCCCGAGGAGCATGTCCGCCCGCATGTGGTCGCGTTGGATTACGGCATGAAATGGAACATCGCGCGGCATCTTCGCCACAGCGGTTGCCGAGTCACGGTCCTGCCGGGAACGGCGTCAGCCGACGAGGTCCTTTCGCACGAGCCGGATGGTGTCTTCTTGTCGAACGGACCGGGCGACCCCGAGCCGGTGACGTATGCCATCGATGCCATCGGTCAGTTATT
>SKVE01000229.1 GCA_007129635.1 Planctomycetaceae bacterium | reverse complement strand
TTGTGATTCCGCGAAGCGACCGGGCGCCGAACAACATGTGGGCGGATCGTCGGATTCATTCGTTCCTGTGGCTGGACGTGGACAATCCCCAGCGGTTGCACGTCGACAGAACCTCGGTGACCGACTTGCTGCACACCCGCGGCAACACCCGTCCGCTGATCTATCTTGAGGACGCGATCCTGGTCGCCAGGCACGAACCGATGCCTGCTGTGCGTGGTACGACGATCCTGGCCAGACTCTCTCTGACCGGCAGCGATCCACTGGACGGCGAAGCGAACTGGCGCGAGGAGATCATCGCCCAACGCACCGATTTTCACGAGACCTCCTGGCTGTTCGATGGCCGCAAGCTCCACTGTTTCTGCCGGCGGCATTGGATGGTCATCGATCCACAGACGTTGGAAACGGAAACCTTTGCGACGGATTTTGAAGCGATGGGAATCGCCAAACTGTCCCGCATCCCGTTCTACAACCCCTTCTTTTCCGCCCACTACGGCATCCTCGTCCCCACCCAAGTCAATCGGGATCGACAGCGGACTTTGGAACTCTTCCAAATCCGTTTTCCCTAGTTTCATGCCAGGCACTTCCCCGAAATCTAGCTGCGGAAGGATAAGATTTGTGGGTGGTTGATTGGTGGGTGGCACCTTTCGGAATATGGGCGTCGTAAATTGCCCATGTAACCTAAGCTGTTTTTTCGGAAAAATCGGTTCAAGCCGTACAGGTGAACGACCGATACTGGACGTGGTGACGTGTGGATTGGTGTTTCGAGTGTTTCTTTTTCCCGGCGTTGATCATCTGCCATGTCGAATCTTTCCAATTCAGCCTCGATGGAAGCGAACCGATCCGGTCGGCTCCGAGATTCCCTGTATGATTGGGTGGGCGATTGGGGAGGGGTCACGATCGATGCGTTTTCGGCGATCGGCGATATGGCCCTGTTTGCGTGGAGCACGCTGTACTGGTTGGTGTCACGTCGGCCGCGTCGGGGGACGTTGTTACCGATCCTGTACCAGGTCGGGGTACTCAGCCTGCCGGTCGTGGCGTTGACGGGAACGTTCATCGGCATGGTGCTAGCGGTGCAGAGTTTTTTTCAGTTCCAGCAGCTCCGCATGGAAACGCGTTTGGGCGCCGTGATCAACATGACGCTAGCGCGAGAATTAGGCCCGGTGCTGGCTGCCACGATGCTCGCTGGTCGCGTGGGCAGCGCGATGGCGGCGGAATTGGGAACGATGCGAGTCACCGAGCAGATCGATGCGTTGTCCAGCATGGGGACCAATCCGGTCCATTATCTAGTCGTCCCTCGTTTCCTGGCCTTTGTGTTGCTGATTCCCGCGTTGACGGTGATGGCCGTGTTTATGGGGGTGGTGGGCGGCTACTTCTACAGCGTCATGATTCTGGGCATCGACAAACACCATTATCTGTATAATACACGGGAGTTTGTCGGGAGCTGGGATCTGTTTTACGGTTTGGCAAAGAGTGTCTTTTTTGGTATCGCTATGGCGATCGTCAGTTGCTACCAGGGTTTTAACTGTACGGCGGGGGCGGAAGGGGTCGGCAAGGCGGCAACGGCGGCTTTTGTGCATTCGTTCGTGTTGATTCTTCTGCTGGATTTGATGTTGGGTATCAGCCTGGACGCCATTTATTTCGCACTTTGGCCCGAAGGTTCCAGTCTGTTTTGATGTCAGGAGCGCCCCTGGTGATGATGAACGCGTTACCACCGACGCAGGAACAACTGGATCGTCCTTTGATCCAGGTGCGTGACATGTCGGTGCGTTTTGGCCAGCAGGAGATCTTGCGGAATATCAGTCTGAGTATTCCACGAGGTCAAAGTTTGGTGGTAATCGGCGAGAGCGGTTGCGGCAAGACCGTCTTGTTAAAGACGTTGATCCGTTTGATCGCCCCCACTCGAGGCACCGTCCATTTCGATGGACAGGATCTGGCGAAACTGAGCGAGAAGGAGTTGACCAGCCAGCGGATCCGCTGCGGATACGTGTTTCAGAATGCGGCGTTGTTCGACAGCATGACCGTCGGGCAGAATGTCTCGTTTCCGCTCCGCCAGCACACGAACATGTCCGACCGCGAGATACTCGAACGCGTTCGGGCTCGATTGGCCGAAGTGGGACTGCCGGACAGCGCGATGAAGAAGAAGCCGGCTGAATTGTCTGGGGGGATGCGTAAGCGAGTTGGATTGGCACGGGCCTTGATCATGGAACCCGAGCTGATTTTGTACGACGAGCCGACGACCGGTCTGGACCCGATCATGAGCGACGTGATCAACGAACTGATGATGCGAACTCGACGCAACTATTCGGTGACCAGCATTATCGTCAGTCACGACATGCGAACGGTACGTCGCGTGGCGGATCGAGTCGTGATGATTTGTCCGGTGCCGCGTCTGCAACCGGACGAACCGCAGATGATTTTTGACGGTCCGCCCAGCGAATTGGAGCGTTGTGCTGACCGCCGCGTATCGCAATTTGTGCGAGGCGAGGCGGGGGAGCGTTTGATGGAATTGCGGGGCAGTGCCGCCATCTCGGCTTGACAAACCCGGCCTGGATCGACCAAGCTGGAAGATGGTAGAGGG
>SKVE01000745.1 GCA_007129635.1 Planctomycetaceae bacterium | reverse complement strand
CGAGCAGCGATTCGGATTTCGATCGGACAGGGTGGCCGCAACGTTGGGCGAATTGTGGGCGCTGGCCGAAGGGATGCTGACGGGCGACGGCAACGACGCCCAGGCCGTCCCGCCGCTCTGGACACGCGCCCCGACGGGCGACGATCAGGCGACCTGCCTGGACGATACCATGGCACGAGCCTTTGTCCAACGCGTCCGGGCACATCCAAACGATGTGGCGGTAGCCGATCGTCTGTCGGGCGTGTTGACCTATCGTCGCATGTTGGTCGGAGCATCGCTGATGAGCAAGCGATTTGCGCGGCTTGACGGCGATGCGATCGGCGTGCTGTTGCCGTCGTCGGTGGCTGCGGATCTGGTCTTCTTCGCCCTGCATTTGGCGGGCAAACTGCCGGTCATGCTGAATTGGACCACGGGCCCGGCTCATCTGGAACACGCGGTCCAAGCGATGAAGATCCGCCACGTGATCAGCTCGCGGCGGTTCATCGACCGGCTGGGGATCGAGATCGAAGGGGTCGACTACGTGCTGTTGGAAGATCTGCGTGCCGGGATCGGCCGGTTGGAAGCCGCCCTGACGTTGGCTCGCACCTACCTGCGCATCGGCTCGTTCCTGCACGATGTGCCGCCGGCGGACGAGGACGATCCGGCGGTTGTGCTGTTCACGTCCGGATCGGAAGCCGCCCCGAAAGCCGTCCCGTTGTCTCATGCCAATCTGCGAATCAACGTCCAGACGGGCATCCAGGCGATGGGTTTCACCCGCCAGGACGTCCTGCTGGCTTTCCTGCCACCGTTTCACAGTTTCAGGCTGGCCGGCAACCTGGTGTGCCCCGTGTTGAGCGGCATCCGTGTGGTCCACCACGCCGACCCCACCGACGCTCGTGGGCTGGTCCAGACGATCGCCCAGTACGGCGCCTCGCTATTGTTCACCACGCCGACGTTTTTGGGTTACATGCTGGCTCGCGCGACCACCGAGGACTTTCGCACGTTGCGGATCGTCGTCACCGGTGCAGAGAAGTGCCCCGAAAACGTTCGCGAAACCTGCGCTCGCCTGGCGCCTCAGGCCGCCGTGTTGGAGGGCTATGGGATCACCGAATGCTCGCCCGTCGTCTCGGTCGGTCGGCCGGGGAAGAACAAGCGAGGCACGGTCGGTCAGCCGCTGGAGGGCGTCCGGACATGCGTCGTCGATCCCGACACATTTCAGCCGCGACCGATCGGGCAGACAGGCCTGCTGCTGGTCGCCGGTCCGACGATCTTTCGCGGCTACTTGAACCACTCCGGTTCCAATCCCTTCGTCGACCTGGATGGCGTTCGCTGGTATAACACGGGTGATTTGGTAGCGTTGGATGACGAGCAGTTTATCCATTTTCAAGGACGGCTGAAGCGGTTCCTGAAAGCCGGTGGCGAGATGATCTCGCTGCCCGCCCTGGAAGATCCGCTGACCCGGCGTTTTCCGCCCACCGAGGACGGCCCGCAAGTGGCGATCGAAGGCATCGAGACGCCCGGTGGCCGCCGGATCGTCCTGTTCAGCACCCGACCAATCTCCCTGAAAGATGCCAACGCGGTGCTGTCCGAAGCCGGGTTCCGAGGCGTCATGCGCTTAGATGAAACTCGGCACATCGATCGGATCCCCGTGCTGGGTACCGGCAAGACGGATTACAAGATCCTCCGTCGACAAATTGCAGAGACCTAACCTGCATTTCTCATCACCTGAAGGCATGCCATTTTGGCGCGGGCCAAGCCGAGCGGCCAGGTAGCGGTTGATGCGTCGGCTGTGCTCACCGTTGTGATGCCGCTGGGTCTGGGGTTGGTTTCAGCAGCGCGTCGGTGATGGCGGCATAGGCGGGCTTGCGTTGGTTGTTGGCGTCGAAGATCAGCGGGTGCTGTCCGTAACGCCAGGTGCGGCGGTCGCTGAGGCCCCAGAAGGTGACGCGATCCAGGACGTCCTTGTGTTTGATGAAGATCGCGAACAGGCGGGCGTAGGCGTCCGCCTGGGCTTTGAGATCTTCCGGCGAAGGCGGTGTGCCGCCGTCGGACCTGCGGCCGCGGAAGCCGGGACCGAATTGGCCGCCCGCGGCGCCGCGGATGGTCACGTCCAGTTCCGTAATGCTGACTTTCAGCCCCAGCGAGGCATAGTTGGAGATCGCCCGGTCAAGGGCGGCGTAGGGGATGTTGGACGTGCTCCAGTGGCCTTGGATTCCCACGCCGTGGATCGGTGCGCCGTCCTCGATCAGACGCTTGAGCAACACCATCGAACTCGCGTGCTTTGGGCCGAACTCGATGCCGTAGTCGTTGTAATACAGCTCGGCGTCCGGATCGGCTGCGTGAGCGAACTTGAACGCAAGCGTCAGGAATTCCGGCCCGATGGCCTGCAGCCAGGAGGAATTGCGGAGGTTCTCCGTTTGGGCTGACTGGGCGTTGCCGCCGTCGTTGATCGCTTCGTTGACGACATCCCAGCTCCGGATCTTTCCCTTGTAGCGGCCGACCAGCGTGCTGATGTGCTCCTTCATGCGTTGGGTGACGACCTCCCAGTCGCCATCGCGGAAGAACCAGTTGTCGGTTTGGGCATGCCATACAAGGGTATG
>SKVE01000199.1 GCA_007129635.1 Planctomycetaceae bacterium | reverse complement strand
GAACCGTTCGATCCAACGCAACACGTAACGGGTCAGGAACGCAGCGAAGGCAGCCATGGCAAAGATGCTGAATTCCGCCGTAACCAAAAACGCGGACGACGAGGAGGGAACCAATGAATCGGGATTCCCAGGATGATCGACTCGCGGAACGCTTGAACTCCGCTTTGGCGTCCATCCGGGTCATGCCCCGGCGGATGTTGCTGGATACGCCGGGGGTGGCGGCTACGGTGCCGATGCTACGGGGCGTGTGGGGCGCCGCGCTGCATGATCTGGACCCGGCGGCCTATGCGGCCGTCTTCGGACCAAACGACGCGGGACGAACCAGCACCTGGAAGCCTGCGCGGACCAGTCGCTCCGTGCCCCTGCATCGGGCCGGTGCAGCGCTCGCCCTGCATTCCGCTGCGCCCCGGCAGCAACAGGCCACGCTGCCTGTCGGCGGGACGGATGTGGCGTCCTACATCCTGCGTCCAGCCCCACCCGATCCCCAGTTCGCGCCCGCCGTGGATTGGATCCTGATCGGCGAACAGGCCTTGGCTCACGACTTTACGCTCTGTCGCGCCTGGGATGTCGCCAGCGGGATGGGCCTGGGCCCCCAGCGTCGTCGCTTCCGTATCCTCCGCAGCGTGGCCTTGCATTCCGACCGTCAGTCCGTAGAGCAAAGCGAGCCCTGGCCGTTGAATACCATCACCTGGCGGGGATGGGCCGGTCTGCCGACGCCGAATTCTCCCGCCCCGCCTCCAGAATGTCCGCTCGATCCCTACCAACCGTGCCGCCTGGGGTTCTGGTCGCCGCTGAGGTTGATCTACAACAAACGCCTGATCGAAACGCCCACCCTGGCCGACATCATCGTCGCGGCGTGCCGTCGAATCAAAGCCTATCTGCCTGCAGAACAACAGGCCGATTGGGAACCTGTCAGCCGCGAAGCCCTGGATACGGCGCGTCACACGCCCGCCGCAGCATGGCAAGGTCAACGGCTGGATCTGCACCGCTATTCGGGTCGGCAGCGGCGCGAACTGGAGCTGCGCGGGGTCACCGGCTGCCTGGACCTGCCCGAAGGACCCGGCCAACTTTGGCCCCTGCTGGCCGCCGCCGGGTGGCTACACCTGGGCAAAGGTACCGTGATGGGAATGGGGCAGATGGAGGTTGTCCGTTGGCAGTAGGCAGAGGTCAGAGATTATTTGTTCTTCATTTTTTTGTCATTCCATATTTCTGTCATTCCTACGCTGGAGGGAGAAGCAGCCATGCGTCGAATTTTGATCCTGACGGTGGGTGGGTCGCACCAGCCGATCGTGCGCAGCATTCAGCAGAATGCGCCGGATTTCACGTGCTTTTTGTGTTCGGCCGATAACGGCAAGAACAAAGGCAGCTACACCCAGGTGCTGGGCCAGGGCAACGTGTGCTCCAGCCGTTTCGGGCTGGAGCGTCCCGATCTGCCGAACATTCCGACCCAGACGCAATTGGCCCCCGAAGCCTACACCGTCCGCCAGATCACTGACTTTGATAATCTCAGCGAATGTTATCTGGCAGCCAGCGAGTGCATCGAACAACTGCACCGTGACCATCCGGAAGCGACGCTGATCGTCGATTACACGGGCGGCACCAAATCGATGACGGCCGGGTTGGCCGCCGCCGCCTTGGACGATGGTCAATGCGAAATCCAGTTGGTCTCGGGCGTGCGACAGGATCTGGTCAAGGTGGTGGATCAGACGGAGTTTGTACGTCCGGTGCGGGTGTGGGATGCGCAACTGGCTCGCCGTTTCCGCTTGGCCCGTTCCGCGGTGGCTCGCTACGATTACGGCGGCGCCGTCGGGCTGTTGGAAGATGCTGCCGCGCGTTTTGCCAGCTCGACGACCCTGGACAAGGTACAACGTTGGCTGTCGCTTTGCCGAGGTTTCGATGCCTGGGACCGCTTCGACCATGCGGCGGCCCAGCGTCTGCTGCAGCCTTACCGCAAACATGTCGTGCCCCATGCGCTGGTGCTGGATCGGATTGTGGACGGCAAGGGCGATGGTTTCGAATGGGTGGAAGATCTGCTGCAGAACACTGCGCGACGAGCCGCCCAGCAGCGTTACGACGACGCGGTCGGCCGCATGTACCGTGCACTGGAAATGACAGCCCAAGTTTGGCTGAAGCACCGCTACGGCCTGGACACCAGCCAGGTGGACGTGACCAAAGTCCCCGAGAAATGCCAGGAGCCCCTCGGCAAATATCGCGACGACAAGGGAATCATCAAAACACCCTTATTGGCCTCGTGGGATCTGGTAGCCGCTTTTGCCGACGATCCGCTGGGCACGCACTTCGCGCCCATGCGCAACCGGCTGATCAATTTCCTGACCGTCCGCAACACCTCGCTGTTTGCGCACGGGATCCGCCCGGTCACACCAAGCGACTACCGCGAGCATTCCGAGCAGATCAGCGATTTCATCCGAACCTGTATCGCGCTGGCCGCTGAGTCCCAAGGCACCAAGCGTCGAGCCGTCCTGGAACAATTCCCCACCCACTTCGGGGAAGAGTGAGGGGGCAGTTGTCGGTTGTCGGTTGTCGGTTGTCAGTGCTTGGTTGGTGGTTGGTGGTTGGTGGTT
>SKVE01000786.1 GCA_007129635.1 Planctomycetaceae bacterium | reverse complement strand
GACCGGTATGTGATCGCCGAAGTCGATGCGCCGCTGGTCGATGCCGTGCGTGCGGCCGGGGGACGCTATCAGATCAACATCGCTGATCCGGACCGCGTCCAGCAGGTCGCGATCGAAGGGGTGCGGCTGTGCCATCCCGCCAACCCAGAGGATCGTCAGGAACTGGTCCAGGCGATCGCGGGGGCCGACGAGTTGGCCACTGCTTTGCCCAGCGTGCAGTTTTACGATTCCGGTGACCGCAACAGTGTGGTCAGCCTGCTGGCCGACGGCCTTGCGCAACGCGACCAGGATCGACCGGCGATCATCTATGCCGCAGAGAACCACAATCACGCGGCCGAGATCCTGGCCGATGCTCTGCGTGCACGAGTCCCCGCACCATCGCTGTCCAAGATCCAGACGCTCAACACGGTCGTGGGAAAGATGAGCGGAGTCGTTGCCGACGCCGACACCATCGCTCGATTGGAACTGGCCCCGTTGACTCCCGAGACGCCGCGCGCCGTGCTGGTCGAGCGGTTCAATCACATCCTGATTTCGCGAGTGACGCTGGCTGGTTTTCAACGCGGCATCCAGGTGTTTGTCGAAAAGGACGACCTGCTGCCGTTCGAAGAAGCCAAACTGTATGGGCACAATGCCATCCATGCGCTGATTGGGTTCCTGGCGGAACGACGCGGGCTGACGACGATGGCCCAGGCAGCCGAATATGACGACATTCTGACCACCGCCCGAGCCGCGTTCCTGGACGAATCGGGTGCGGCGCTGATCAAAAAGTACGGGCATCTGAACGAGCCTCTGTTTACCAAGGGCGGGTACCGTGCCAGCGCCGAAGATCTGCTGCAGCGGATGTTCAATCCGCATCTGAACGACCTGGTCGCTCGAGTCACTCGTGATGCTCGACGCAAGCTGGCCTACGACGACCGCTTGTTTGGCACCATGCGGCTGGCGTTGAACCAAGGCATCCCGCCTCGCCACATGGCTCGAGGCGCTGCGGCCGCTTTACTGAGCCCCGAGATTCCCTCGATCGGATCGGAACAGGAGCTTCGCGCTGTTTTGGGCGAGATCTGGGGGCCACAGGACGATGGGTGGGCCGAGGCCCTGATCGACCTGACTTGGCAAGCCATGCAGGAAACCGGTAGCATGGCGTAGGCGGTGGTTGCGGAAGGAAAACTGCCTTGACGAGCCAAAAAAGAACTGCGGAGATCCGATACGATGTCTACCCCAGCAGATAGTGATAACCAATTCCTGGCGAACAAACGAGTCGCTTTTGTCGGCAAGTTGGGTGGCGTCACTCGCCGCGAGGCTCAGCAGTTGGTTCGTCAATGCGGCGGGACGCCCACGGATCGCTTGAGTCGCGATGTGGATCTGGTCGTCGTCGGCGCCGACGAACTCCCGCTGGGCGATCAAGAGGATTTATTGAACGACGAGACTCGTCAAGCAGCCGCAGCGGGGCGGTTAGAGATCATCAGCGAAACCGTCCTATGGCAGCGTTTGGGACTGGTCGAAAGCGAGCAGAACGTCCGCCGTCTCTATACCCCGGCCATGCTGGCCCAGCTCTTAGGTGTCTCGGTCGCCACGATCCGCCGCTGGCATCGCCGCGGGTTGATCGTTCCGGCTCGCGAAGTTCGGCGTCTGCCCTACTTCGATTTTCAGGAAGTCGCCACCGCTCGTCGGCTGGCCCAGATGCTGGCTGCCGGCATGTCGCCATCGACCGTCGAGAAGAAACTGGCGGAACTGTCGCGTTTCTTACCGGAAGTCCAGCGGCCCCTGGCTCAGTTGTCGATCATCGTCGAAGGGCGTCAATTTCTGTTGCGCCAGGGCGAGGGGCTGATCGAGCCGGGGGGCCAGCTACGGTTTGATTTCGAGGCCTTGGAAACCTCGGACGAACAGGACGCGGGCGACCATCCGACCCGTCGCACGCTGTCGTTCGAGGACTATTTCGCGCAACAGGCCAAACCGCCCACGGTCGACGAGATGCTGGGGTTCGCCGGCCAATTGGAAGACGACGGTCATCTAGAAGAAGCCGTCGAAATGTATCGAGTCGTTCTGTCGGCCGTCGGCCCGAAAGCGGAAGTCTGCTTTCAACTGGCCGAATTGCTGTACCGGCTGGGCGACCTGTCCGCCGCGCGGGAAAGGTATTATATGGCGATCGAGGTGGACGAGAACTTCGTCGAAGCGCGTGCCAACCTGGGTTGTGTCTTGGCCGAATGCGGGCAGTTCGAGCTAGCGATCGCCGCTTTCGAAGGGGCGTTGCGATATCACAGCGATTATCCGGATGTCCACTACCATCTGGCGAGGACCCTGGACGACATCGACCGCCACGACGATGCAGATCGGCATTGGGTCCGCTTCGTGGAACTAGCGCCCAGCAGTCCCTGGGCTGACGAAGCCCGTCTGCGACTGGACGGGGCATCGAACCTCGAGATCTAGCCATGAACCATCGACAGCATCCCGCCCCCGATAACTTTGTGTGCCCCAATTGCGGGGCGGAAGTTTCCGAAGACGCTCATTTCTGCCGGGCCTGCGGCGCCAGTGCAGATTCCGGCTGGCATGATGGCCACTGGGGCGAGTACGAAGAAGACGAAGATG
>SKVE01000496.1 GCA_007129635.1 Planctomycetaceae bacterium | reverse complement strand
TGGGAGGGCCATAAGGGACACCGATAGATTGATATCGAGGCCGCGATCGTTTCAGGGATCGATCTTCGCCTAAGAAGACACTGCTTTGCCCCGCACGAAGGGAAATTGAAGACGAAAAAAGGGCGGAAGCGGGTAGGATCGACGCAAAGATCACCCTGGCGGGGAAAACGATCCGCAGGATTTCACGCAGGTCGCGCGGACCGTGAAACGGAAACAGTAGCCCAGGGCTTTTGCTGCTCGAATCGAGTTGCCTGGGCTACTAATGTCCAAGACCGTTAACTATTTCACAAAGTCAGCGACCAACGGGAGCGGACCAATGCCAACCGAGCGGTAGCTCGAATTTGGTTGGCGGGCCACCCGCCCTGGGCTACGCTGCCCATAACTGCCGAGCCCGGGAGCGGACATGGTAACGCTGCCCGCGAGTACGACTGCGGGTCGAGTCGATCACGTTCGGCGTCCCCGCTACCGTGCTGAACAACCGTCCAAAGTTCTTCGTCAGCTCGCACCACGCGCCCGCATCAATCCCCAGACGCTCGAAGATCGGTTTCGCACAGTCTGGAGTCGACCCCGGTTTGTCCGATCGCATCAGACGAGCCGTCCAATCCAAAAGCGCCAAGTAATCTGCCATGCTCATCGGCAAAAACCCCTTGTCGCTCGCGCGGGTGCCCGCTGCATGCACACACGCTCCAAGCTCACCATGCGACTCATCCAGCGATAGCGGACAGAGCGACCTGGCGATCGGTTTGACGGTCTGCGGAGGTAGCGGCTTGGAAGAAGATTGCTGGAACTCAAGGGCTCGTTGCTGAGCCGACGTGTAGTCGCTGGTCTCGATCGTTTCGGCCATCGCCGCCCGGATCGGATTGAGATCCACGTAGGCCGCACACGCCAAAATGGCCGTTTCATCCAGCAAACGAACCGCTCGGTACCGAGCCTGCCAGAATTTGCCGACCTCACCGTCCTCCTGATTCGCCATCCGGCCAATCTTTTGGGACAACAACCGCATCCACCACGAAATGTCGCTCAACCGCGATCGAATTTCCTGCAAACGAGCCGGATCGCGACGGATCGTATCCAGTTCCGACTCGCTGGGCTCTTCCGGCCGATTGTCTGCCGTTTTGCGTTTCGGGCAGAGCATCAGCCAACGTCGAGCCACCTCGGCATCGTCCCAGGCAGCCACCACATCGGGTCGAGACCTGAGGACTAAATGGAAATGATTCGACAGAATAGCGTAACAGAGCAGATCGATGCCGAAATGAGCAGCCAGATGCTGCAATTCCTCCTCCATCCACACTTTGCGGTGGTCGAAATTCTTGCCCGTCAACGGATCGTTCCCCATAAGGAAGCATCGACGCACGGTCCTATTTAATACATGTACGATGGCAATTTCATCGGACGAAAAAACCTCCACACGAGCCAAACGAGCCATTGCAACCTCCTTCAAGCGAACCGCCAAACCACGAAACCCTCCAAAATCTACCAAACGCTGTCGAATTGTCAACAGGACAATGTGTGTCCCTGTTATTGAGCTGCTGGACAGGGGCTTGTTTTGGCCCAGCGTTTGGTGCCTAATGGTCGATGGATCCATCGTGTTTATCGGGACATCGTTTATCGAGTCGATACGGGAGTGATTTCGCATGAAAAAGTATGGTCACATTTCGGGCACCTTCATCTGGATCGTCGCCCTGGGGATCGCTTTATTGGGGGTTACAACGAATCAACTGAACGCTCAGACAGCCTTGGATCAGTATGTCCACGCACCCGACGATAGCTACTCGTGGCGGATCGTCTCGTCACAAGAGTCGCGCGGGATGAAGACCATGGTCGTCGATATGATCTCCCAGAACTGGCGCACTTCGGAAGATGTCGACCGGACCCAATGGCAGCATTGGATCACCGTGTCGATCCCCAACCAAGTGCGATCTCCCATCGGTTTGCTGTTCATCGGCGGTGGACGAAATGCGGGGGGACCGCCCGAAGGACCGAACGAGATGCTGCAATCAATCGCTCGCGCAACGGGCACGATGGTCGCCGAATTGCGGATGGTGCCGAACCAACCGCTGATCTTTCATCAGGATGGTCAAGGCCGGTTCGAGGACGATCTGATCGGATACACGTGGGATCAGTTCCTGCAGACAGGCGATCCGACCTGGCCCGCGCGAAACCCGATGGTCAAAAGCGCCGTGCGGGCGATGGATACCATGACGGCCGTGGCGGCGTCCGATGTGGGCGGCGGTCAGGTTGTCGAACGTTTCGTGGTGACCGGCGGTTCGAAAAGAGGCTGGACGACGTGGATGACCGGTGCCGTCGACCAGCGCGTGGTCGGCATCGTGCCGATCGTGATCGACGTGCTGAACATCGATCCTTCCATGCGTCACCATTTCGCGGCGTACGGATTCTGGGCGCCCGCGATCGGCGACTATGTCCAGCACCGGATCATGGAACGGATGGACCATCCGCGATTGAAAGAACTGTACGATCTGGTCGATCCCTACCAGTATCGCGATCGGCTGACGATGCCCAAGTTCATCGTGAACGCGACGGGGGATCAATTCTTCCTGCCCGATTCATCGCAGTTTTACTGGG
>SKVE01000243.1 GCA_007129635.1 Planctomycetaceae bacterium | reverse complement strand
GTGTACGTCCAGCCGTTCTGCATCCGGAAACGGCGATTGAAGGCGATCCCCTCGGCACTGCCGGATCCGATGCTGGCTTGGGCGGACACGCGGCGCCGGTCGGCTTCGACCACGGCGGCCACGATCTGCCGGACGACGTGCTCCAGATAGCCCTCGTCCGCGCAGGACGATCTTTCAAAAGCCAGCTCCCGGATCAGCTCGGAGCCGTGATCGTACTCGCCCGGCAGGATCATGCCCGTGGGGCCCGACGAATGCGAGTGCGAGGCGGCGATCAGCACGGCTTCGGGCGCGATGCCGCATTGCTCGTGGATGGCCTGCCGCGCAGCCTCGACCTGCGCGCGGCGGATGACCAACGCATCGATGCCGACCAGCGCCACGCGTTGCCAACCGTCATCGAACACCGCAGCCCGGACTTTGCAAGGGTCGTGCAGTGTGCGATGGTATGATTTTCCATACCCGCCCGGCTGTTCCATGCCGATCTCCGGCGTAATGTCCGCCTCGGCAAACCCGGCGGTCATCGGTGACGGCTCGTCGGCCGGGGCAAGCGCCCCGCTGAACGGCAACGCTACCAGGGCAGCCACGATAGCAAATTTGAAACGATGCATGGCGATTCCTCCCGATTGTTTGAGGGTCGGACCGAACGCATTCTTGGCGCAGACGGTAACGTATTTATATCCTGCCTCACAGGAAGCGTCCAATGGGCCGTCCTTTTCGCCTTTTCGTCCGTCTTTGGCAAAATGATCGAAAACGAGTTCCAGGCGGCCTGCATGATCGGAGCCATCGATTCAGCAGCTTGGCTTGGAAATGTTCGGCATGTTGGCGAAGCTCCTCGATGGACAGCCTTGGGCTGTTTTCAAATACATCGCTAGCCGAGCCGCTATTCTGGGGTTTCAGGTGTTTGCCGAAGCTATTTTTCCTGCGTTCCTAAGGGCCAAGGGTGCAGCTCTTCGGCCAACACAGCGAGAATTTCTCGGGAATCGTGCGGGCTTAGCCAAGGGCCGACCAGCATCAGCACCGTGCAGACGGCCAGGAGTGCAAGGGCCAGCCAATCGCCCACGCCCCAGCGCGATTGCTGCCAACCGCCCCAGCGACGCGGTATCGAAACGGGGGCCGGTACGGCCGTGTCGTCATCCGCTTGCTTGATGCAGCCACGGCCTGAACGGCCGATCGCTCGTACTACGTGCGCCGCATCGTCAACCGATAGCAGAACGCCACGGAGAATGTTCTGCCATCCGGTGAAACGAGCCCCCGCCTGGATTCCCAAACGCGCGGCACTCCCCAGCCCGGCAGCGCCCAGAATCACGTCCATGTACACGGCCAACACCAAGGCCAAGAAGAGAAGAGCCACATCCAGCTTTATTTCCCAGCCAACACGTGCCACGACGGACCATCGATCGCGATACGGCGAGTAGGACTGGCGGATCCATTCAAATACGCCGTGGATCGCCACGACCACCAACAGCCAGAACAGACTGATCGCAATGCTCAGCACTACCGCCAGGGCGCCGTACGAGCCGATGAACAGCCAACTGTCGTCATGATCGATAATCCATTGCAGCAGGCGGTCGTCGGAACCGTCCGTGAGAGCATCCTGCTCGGAATCCATAGCGCCAGAGTCGTTTAAATCACTCATGCCTCAGCAAAACCGGTCCTGGTTCTCTCCCACGAATATCAGGCTGGATGATTCCCGGTCGTCGATCCCACGATTGTAACGGAAGTCAAACAATTGGGCACCCGTGGGACGCGCGGCCAAAAAGAGGGGCAAGATCACGCTGGTGGCTGAATCATCCTTCGTCATGCATCGAAAGACCCTATCGCAAACTCGCACGAATCCGCTAGGTTATTTGAGTGACCGGGAGGTTTGTAACGCTTGAGCGACACTGATCATGGCTAAACTTACTAGCATCCAGAATCCTCGAATCAAGCAGGCCGTTCGCTTGCGCAACGGTCGGTCGCGACGGAGGTTGGGGCGAATGCTGATCGATGGGGTTCGCGAGATCCATCGCGCTCATCGATCCGGCATGTCGATTATCGAGGTCTATTGGTGTGCGACGGGCGATCGTCGACCGGAACAGGCTCAGGTCCTGCAGGCACTGGTTGACGACCACGTGAGCGTCTTCGAGGTGACGGAGCCAGTATTCGAGAAGCTGGCGTTCGGCCAACGTAGCGAGGGACTGGTGGCTGTGGCCCAAACGCCCAAATGGGACCTGGATCGTTTGGATATCCCACCGGAAGGACTGGTGGCCGTACTGGAAGGCATCGAGAAACCAGGCAATGTGGGTGCCGTGCTGCGGTCCGCCGACGCTGCGGGCGTGGCAGCAGTCATCCTGGCGGACGAGGGTACGGATCTGTTCAATCCGAACGCCATCCGTGCCAGCTTGGGTGCCATCTTCTCGGTTCCCGTGGCGACAGCACCGGGCCGCCACGTTTTGGACTGGCTGCGACACCATGGATTCTCGATCTACGCGGCGTGGCTGGACGGCTCGAAAGAGTATTCCCAGGTCAACTATGGCGGTCGGTCGGCCGTGGTCTTGGGCAGCGAGGCGATTGGGTTGTCCAGCTTGTGGCGAGCATCCGATATCAC
>SKVE01000138.1 GCA_007129635.1 Planctomycetaceae bacterium | reverse complement strand
CGGTGTCGCATGGGCTCAGATCCTTTTCCAAAGAGGTCCTACCAACAGTCAAATAATACTCAACCCCTTTTCGTTTTGTCCAGTAGGGACCGCTGGAAATGACTCTCGATGGATGGCAGAATAACCGCCATACTTGGAAACGTCGCCGGTCGTCGTGGAGGCGATCAACGGAGGAGTCGATGCACAATTCGCCCCGAATTATCTTGCTGCTGGAAGCGACGCGTGGGTTCGATCGGGGGTTGCTCTCCGGAGTTGCGCGATACTCGGCGCTGAACGGACCGTGGACGTTCTATCGCCGGCCGCACGGGTATTGGAAGTCGAAATCGCGACTCGATTTGAAAGAACTCGAAGCCTGGAAACCGGATGGTGGCATCGCTCCCGTGACCCAACTCGACGAACTCGCGCGTTTGCACGTGCCGCTGATCGCGTACGACGTGAACGAGTACACGGGCCCCGTGCCTTGCGTTCTGTCCGAAGACTTCGAAGCGGGACGACTGGCGGCCCAACACCTGCTGGACCTGGGCCATCGCCATTTCGCCTTTTGCGGATACAGCGGCATCCGCTGGTCTCGCGAACGCTGCCAAGCGTTCTGCGATCTTGTGGAACGGGCGGGGTATACTGTCGACGTCTACCGGCCGCCCGGTCGCAGACCGATGGCCTGGGCAAAAGAAGAGGCCCGTGTCCGGCACTGGTTGGAGACATTGCCGAAGCCGATCGGCATGCTGTGCGCGAACGATGACCGCGCGGCATCGATCCTGGAAACGTGTCGTGCCTTGGGCTACGGCGTGCCGGAAGATGTGTCGGTCATCGGAGTCGACGACGACCAGCACGTCTGCGAGTTGCAGAACCCGCCGCTGTCGAGCGTCCGGATGGCATCGGAACAGGCCGGCTACGAGGCGGCCGCGCTGCTGGAGCGAATGATGGCCGGCCGCGAGGGGGCGTCTGGCCAGCGGATTATGGCGCACGCCACGGGCGTTACCGCGCGTCAGTCAACCAATGTCCTGATGGTTCGCCATGCGGATGTCAGGAAGGCGCTTCGTTTCCTCCGCGAGAACGCTGGGCGTCCCATCCGAGTATCGGATATTGTCAAAGCGACCAACCTCTCCCATCGCACGCTGAACGATCTGTTTCATGCCGAGCTGGGCTGCTCGATCATGAAACAGTTGACCAACGTGCGAATCGCCTACATCGCCCGTCTGTTGACCGAAACGAAGATGCGTATCCATGAAATCGCGACCATGGTCGGCTATGACGACGATCGCCACTTCGCCCGCTACTTCAAACGAACCACCGGGCTGACCCCACAAGCCTATCGCCGAAAGCACTCGCCGCCCTAGCCGGCCCCTTTCTTCACATTCATGCTTTGGGCCACCGACAAGTTGGACGACGTCGGAAACGCCAGTTGCCGTGGATTGGGTTTTCCATTCGCTGATCGGGCAGAAAGATTGATAGCAGAAAAATGGCCGAGCCCGCGGTGTCGCGATCCGTGTCGAACGATCATCTTTCTGCCACCCATCTTTCTGCCAAACCGCATTTCCTGCACTGACCTGACAAATCTGCCCATTCTTGTCGTTGATCGGCGGCTCCCAGGCCATTTTCGCCACGCGCCGAGCCCTTCGAGCCTGTCGGTCGGCTTGCCGTCCGGCTTCGGCAGTGGGTTAGGGATTCTCGTCTCGCCATTGGCCTGGCATCAACGGGAGCATCGCTTCGGCGAAGGCCTTGCCGATCTGGGCCAAGATCCGGGCCGAGCCCATGTAGTGAAAATCGGCGTTCGAGACGCTCTCCTTCAGGATCACCATTTCCTGCGGAGTAAACGTCTGGGCGTACCGTTCGTCCAAGGCGGCGTCACCTTCTTCTCGAGTCAGCTTGCCGTCCTTTACCTGTTGGTTGATTTCGTCCACCTGCGGTTTGATCTGCTTTTCCCGTTCCCGCAGCTCGACCACGCGCATGTCCCAGTACTGTTCGGTCAGGACTGCGGCGACGTTCCCCTGAAATTCGGGCAGAGCGGCCGGTGCGGCCATGGCGTCGCGGAAGTTCTGATGAACGCCTGCATAGCGTTGTTGATCCGGACGATACTCTTCGACGGGTCCGCCCACTCCCATCACGCCGATGACAAAAGGCAGCTTCGGCGCGGCCAGATCCTTTCGCACATCGCGGATGAACTTCGTTAGCACTTCGCTATAGCGATCGTAGCCCCCAGGTTGGGCTCGGTGGGGATACGCGCCTTGATCGACCATGTCGTTCCAACCTTGGAACCAGACAAAACCGGCCAATTCGTAGCCTTGCGACGGGTCATGGTCGGGAACCACCCGCTGGATATCTGCCAGGACATGCTGGACATGTTCGATCATCTGACGGTAGGACTGGCCCGTCGCCGCGGCTTTGTCCGCCTGGATCGCTTCCAGATCTCGGCCCTGTTTCTCGAATCCCGCTAACTGGGCCTCGCTGAATTCGTACGGCCCGGCACTAGGCGGTCGGAAGTCCGTGTGCAGGCTTCTGCCCCCCCAGGCCGTCTTGATGATCAGGATCGGCTCGTCCAACAACTCTTGCATAACGATGCCGAACGTGAACTCGGGCCCGATCCTAGGACCACGCCCCGACGCGCCGAATCCAGCGGTCAATCGGCCCACCTGCTCGTCTTCCGCCGAGCCGATGGACGAGATCCACACCTTCTCCAGAACTCGCGGGCTGCCGTCGGCGTTCCGCATCCGTTTCAGGATCGGCGCCGTGTTCGGGTCCAGCTCCATCGCGTCGAACGTGCTGACATGCGCATGCCCCTGCATGTTGGATTGCCCGGCGAGGATGAAGACTTTGAGCGGTCCTTCCGCCGCCATCGCGTTGCCGACGCCAAGGCAAAACAGTCCCGTAACCAGCAGTACATTCCTTCTACGTTTCATCATGATCCTCCTTCATTTCGGACGTCGTAGCACATCAAAACCTCCTGATCGCGCAGGTACAGTCGACCGTTGGCGATGACCGGTTGCGGCCAGCTTTGCGCGCGGACCGATGGCAGCCGGAACGAGCCGTTCAGTTGGTACCCTTGGGGCGTGGCCTGGATCAGTGCCATCACGCCGTTTTCGTAGCGAAAGTACAATTGTCCATCGGCGTAGGCGACGGCTGCCGAATTCGAGCCCGGACCGCGTTGATCACCCCAAACCTGCTTGCCGCTACGAATGTCGATACAGACAGGGAACCCGTTATTGTGGCCGTGACCGCAATACAGGTAGCCATCGACCAGGATCATGCCTCCGTGATGGTTTTGCAGTTGATCGGACGGCAGGAAATACTGTTCCTGCACCTGCAACTGCCTGCCGCCACGAACGATCCGCAGCAAAGCCGCCCCCGTCCCGTAGCCGGTCGACGTGAACACATAATCATCAAACACGATAGGCGTGGGAATGTTCGCCGTACCGTTGGCGATCCGATCGTAACGCCATAACAATTGACCGTTGGACGCTTGCACGCCGATCAGCCCTCGGCCCACCAGTTGGACATATTGCTTGACGCCCCCAGCGTGGCTGATGACGATCGACGAGTATCCCGCTCCGTCCTGGCCGTGGCTGCCGCCGAAGGGCATGGCCGTCGTCCACACGGTTTTTCCGGTACGTTTGTCCAACGCGGCCATCACGGCTTGCGGCCCGCCGGGTGTGCAGATCAGCAGCGGGCCATCCACCAGCGGAGATTCGCTAAAACCCCATTGAGACATCATACGGCCGCCGAAGTCGCGGGCGAAGTTCTTGGACCAAACCGGCTGACCATCCTCGGCTCGGACGCAAAGCAAATCGCCCTCGATCGAGATCGCATACACGAACTGGCCATCCACGGTCGGAGTTCCATTCGATCCGCGCTCGGTGCCGCCCGGTCCGATCGGCGTCGACCACAACTTGGCCCCCGTGGCCTCGTCCAACGCCATCAAATGTTCGATTCCGTTCAGACGGCCCATGGTGTAGATCCTGCCATTGGCCACCGAGACGCTGGCGAACCCGGTGCCCAGCCCATCCACCTGCCACACTAGCGGCGGTCCTTGGTCGGGCCAGGAAGCCAGCAATCCGAGCTCGGTCGATCTTCCATCCAAGCTCACGCCTCGCCATCGCGGCCAATCGAATTCACCGGCGGGGAGCGAGGTCGAGTCCTTGCTGTTTGCTCCGGGATCGCTGGGATCTGCAGCGGCTTGATTTTGCCGTATCCAACGAGCGACGTACTGCCGCTCCCGGTGTCCGAGCACCGACAGCGGTACACGGATCTCGCGACCGTCATCGTCGCGTCGCAACGTGACGTGTTTGTCCTCGTGCCCGACCATCGTCGCCTGGACCGAGAAACGGCCGTCAGCGGATGTCCAGGTCCGTGATTCACGCGGCTCGGCACCGCACACCGCTCCCGTGATCAGCATCCCCACGCAGATCACCATCGTTATCAATCGTTGCAACGTCATCCATCTCCTCTCGCATGTAAGGTTTTGGTCGGCCGGATTCATTCCACTCATCTTTGATTATCATCGACCCACCGACATGTCGCTAGCCTATCAAGGCCTCGATCGAGACGCTTCGCCGCTTGCCCCGCCAACCGGCATGGCCTATCTTGGGAACGTTGAAGTACGTGCATCGTGTTGGCGAGGATGGTGGTATATGGAATCTGCAGAGCGGAAGATCGAAGCGTTGATCGACACTTTGGCGTTGGTGATTCGCGGAAATCGGGACAGCATTCAATTGTTGGTGATCTCCTTGCTCTCCAACGGTTCCGTCCTCTTGCAGGACGTTCCCGGTGTCGGCAAAACGACCTTGGCCAAAGCGCTGGCCAAAGCGGTAGACGTGCCGTTCCATCGCGTCCAGTTCACCCCCGATCTGTTACCCGCCGACATTTTGGGCGCCTCGGTCTACAATCCCGTGGAAGGCTCGTTTACCTTTCGGCCAGGCCCGATCTTCTGCAACGTGTTATTGGCGGACGAGATCAATCGGGCATCGCCGCGCACGCAGTCCGCTCTGTTGGAAGCGATGAGCGAGTCCCATGCGACGATCGAGGGCCAGCGGTATGATCTGCCGGCTCCCTTCTTGGTGCTGGCCACGCAGAATCCGATCGAGTTTCATGGCACTTACCCCTTGCCCGAAGCCCAGTTGGATCGCTTCATGGTCCAGTTGCAATTGGGATATCCGGACAAACAGGACGAAGTCCGTATCCTGTACGATCATGCGGACACCCAACCGTTGGACCGAGTGCCGACGATCATCAGCCAGCAGGAGGTGCTGACGCTGCAGCAGCAGGTCCGCTCGGTTCGCGTCGAGCCGACGGTTTCCGAGTATCTGGTCGATATCGTGCGTCAGACACGGGACGACCCACGTTTGAAATTGGGGGTCAGCCCGCGCGGAAGTTTGATGCTGTTTCGCGCGTCGCAGGCAGCGGCGTTGGCGGCCGGACGCTCGTACGTACTGCCCGACGATGTCCAGCGACTGGCGCCTCATGTGTTGCCGCATCGGTTGGTGATGACGGCCAAAGCCAAGTACGGCGGGACGTCGGGCAAGGACATCGTCACGGAGATCCTTCAACAAGTCAAGGTTCCGACATGAACTGGGAACGATCGGTGGCCTACCGATACTTGCGGTATTTGTGGACGTACCGGTTTACGGCTGGGGGCAAATGGGTGATCCTCGCGTTGTTGTCTTCCGCCGTGTTGGGCAGCGCGACGATCGAGATACCGGTCTACCAGATCTTTTGTGCTCTGCTGATCTTGTTGTGTGCGGACCGGATCACGGGTTTTTTGTTACGGCCCAAGCTGGAGGTCCTCGGTACGTTTCCAACGCAGGCCGTTGCCGGGCAATGGGTGACGGGGCGGTACGAACTGGTCAATCGTGGAAAATGGCCTGCATTTGATCTGGGTTTGCGTTTTCTGCGTCTGCCCGGCAGTTTCGATGCGGTGGATCAAGAGATGACGTTGGGGGATCTGGCGTCGGGCGAGCGACGAACGGCCATGCTCCGGCTGTGCCCACAACGTCGCGGGCTTCACTCGCTGCCGCCCCCCCGAGCCTACTCGACCTTTCCCTTCAACTTGACGCGTGACGGTCGATCGCAGGCCCAGCCGTCGTCGGTGCTGGTGCTGCCCCACTTCCATCCCCTGGCCGGTTTGGAGGTCCCGATCGGGACGCGTTACCAGCCGGGTGGGATCGCGCTGACGTCGAATGTGGGCGAGTCGCCTGAGTACATCGGCAATCGCGAATATGTCGCCGGCGACGCGGCTCGGCGAATCGATCATCGTTCGTGGGCCCGATTGGCCCGGCCCGTGGTGCGAGAGTACCAGGAGGAATACTACTGTCGCGTGGCCCTGGTGCTGGATACGTTCGTTCCTGCGGGGCGTCGAGCTGGCCGCCGGGGATTCGCTGATCTGGAAGCCGCGATCAGTCTTTCCGCCTCGGTCGCCGATGCCCTGTCGCGCGGCGAGTATCTGATCGATCTGTTCGCGGCGGGTCCCGAACTGTACGTGTTCCAAGCTGGCCGACACACGGCCCATTTTGATAACCTCATGGAGATCGTTGCTTGTGTGGAAGCCTGCCGCCAGAATCCGTTCGAGACCATCGCGCCGGCCTTGGCAGACGAGCTGACAAACATCTCGACGGTCATCGGCGTATTGCTGGACTGGGATGCCTCGCGTCGCCGGCTGGCTCAAACGGCGGTCGAGATGGGGTGCAGTGTCAAGTTGCTGGTGGTCCGTGACGACGAGCCAACCGAACCGATCGATTTTGACGATGGCCAGGTCATCCGGTTGAGCATCGACCAGATCGTGCAAGGAGGCATCGAGGTGCTGTGAATCCTCAACGGACGCTCGGTTTTCTTCTGATGATGCTCCAGGCGGTAGCATTGGGCTACGGCTTTCGGACGTGGGCCTTTTCGGTCGTGGTGCTGCTGGTGGCCGTGATTGGTTGGTTGTCCCCGATCCGGTTGGCGTCGCCATCTGCTGCCCGTCGCTGGCCGCTGGTGTTGGCGATCCTGTACCTGGTCCAAAGGACCCTGGTTCCACAGGATTGGTATTTGGGAACGCCCAGTTTCCTGTTTCCGGACGCCTGCCTGACCGCCCAGTATTTTCTTGTGTTCCAGGTGGGGCAACTGTTCGTCCGCCGTGAAGCAGATCGATTGCCTTCTTATCTACCGATCCTGGCGATGTTGTCGATGATTTTCATCGCGGATGTTCAACTGCGAGGCTCAGGGCGAGCCGTGTACCAAGTGTTTTCACTAGCGTTGATCGTGCTTTCGGCCCTGTACTTTGCATCTTGCCGTTTACCCAGCGCGACGTTTGTCAGCCGGTATGCCATCCGACGCGGCATCATGGTTGGTATCGTCCTGATATTGACGGGCGCGACCGCCTGGTGGGCTGCCAGCAGCTTGTATGCCTACGCACGCGATATCGAGAGGGTCTTGATCCTGCTGGCCCGCTCGTCGCCAGCCGACTCCGCGGGTTTTTCCGGCCAGGGCAGACTGACCAGCGTGGCGCAGCAAAGGGATCGCTCGGGAAACCAGGTCGCGTTGCGGGTCTGGTCGGAGCAATCGCCAGGGTACTTACGCGGTCGAGCCTTCGACACGTACGGGCGATCTGCGTGGCATCCCCGCGTGGATCGGCTACGTCTGACACCCGAATCTGATCAGCGGTTGCCCTCCAGACTCAGTGGCCAACACGCCGCTCGAACCTTTGTGCTGTCTGGGTCGGATGCCCAATCGTGGACACCGCTGGAAATATGGCCGAATCAAGCTTTTCGAGAATCGATCTTTGTACCTTTCGGTTTGACTGCATTGCAGGTTCCCTTCGACCAAGTGACGATCGACCTGCATGGGATCGTCGAGACGCAAGACTTGCCGGTGGGCCGACCGTACTTGACCTGGTCGTCCATCGCTTCGGAAAGGGCCACCATGCCGCTGGATGGATTCGGCCAGCAGTCGTTCGGCGGTGGTAGCATCCAGTCTGCATTCCAGGACCAAGAGTTTTTGGAGCTTTTGACTGCCTTGCCAGCCGATTTCGATCCCCGCGTCCAGCAGTTGGCAGAACGAGTGGCCGGGCGATACGCGACGGACGGCGAGAAGATTGCCGCTGTCCAGCGCTACTTCTTAGCGAACTATCAGTATCAGGTCGGGATCACCATCGCTGCTGCTGCTGATCCATTGACGTACTTTCTCCTGGAAAAGCGCGCCGCGCACTGCGAATACTTCGCCACCGGCGCGGCGATGTTGTTACGCGCTGTGGGCGTGCCCTGCCGATACGTCACCGGATTTGTGGCGGTCGAGCGGAATCGGCATGGAGGCTACTGGTTGGCTCGCAACCGCGACGCTCATGCCTGGGTCGAAGCCTACGATCGCGACCGAGGTTGGGTGCTGGTCGAAGCCACGCCCGCGGCGGGTGTTCCCCAATCGCAGTCGTCGGGGCCGGTGGACCAAATGTGGGACGCCTGGCGTGCCCGCTGGCAACGAGCGGTGGCTGCGATCCGGCAAGGCGGCTTTCAAGCGATCCTGGTCGCGGTGGGAAGATGGATTCAAGCCCCCTGGCTGTGGATCGTGTTGTTGCTGCTGGCCGCTGCGTGGTTGGTTCGGCGACTGGTTCACCGATGGATTGGCGCGCCTGCGGTGGCCATCGATCCACAAGTCGCGCAATTGCAACGCTGGTTGCATCGCATGGACAGACGCTGGCGCCGAGCCGGGATCGCTCGCACACCCAACGAAACGCCTCATCAATTCGCCGATCGATTGCTCTCCATCTCGACCGAAGCCGATCATCTTCAAGCCGCCCAATGGTATCGCCACTACGCCGCCGTCCGCTACGGCGGCCAGATCGAACTCCGATCGGTCTTGGAAATGCTGAACGTGGCACCTCGTCGAAAGACATCGTACGGCGCCACAGATCCTCCGAAGTCTCGCAAGGCAGAATAGGGAGTAAGCACCGTTCGAGAAATAACTGTCGAATGTCCCCTCGCCCCTCGTGGGAGAGGGCAGGGTGAGGGGGCAGAAAGTGCGTCAGTTATTTCTCGAACGGTGCTAAGCCGGTGGATTCGGCACCTGGCCGCGTCACAACCGCATCGGGTCAGCATTCATTTCATGCCAAGGCTTTTTTCGATATGATATCGGCTTTCGGAACGTCCTCTTCCCCACCCGAGCAACGACGAAGGCATCCAAATGAAAACAAGCAAATTGAACGCCGACCCGAATCCGAACAGCCGCCGTTTATTCGTCGCTGGAAATTGGAAGATGCACCACAACGCCGCAGAAACGAAGGCGGTGTTGGACGAGTTGCGTACGCAAGTGGACGAGATCCAGCACCTTGATCTGGCGGTCTGCGTACCCTACACGTCGCTGGCAGCCGCCGTCGCAGTATTGGACGGCACGAGGATCGCCGTCGGCGCACAAAACGTCCACTGGATGGTATCCGGTGCTTTTACGGGCGAGGTCTCGACAGATATGCTGAAGGAATTGGGAGTTCGTTATGTGATCCTCGGGCACAGCGAGCGGCGCGAGCTTTTCGGCGAAACGGACATGCATATCAATCTCCGATTGCATGCCGCCTTGAATGCTGGTCTTCTGCCCATCGTATGCGTCGGCGAGACGGCGAAGCAGCGAGATACGAAACTGACTAGAGCGGTGGTCAGCAGCCAGATCGGCGGTTGTCTTGCCGGGTTAGATGCCGAGCAAATCGAGCGGGTAACACTGGCTTACGAACCAGTGTGGGCCATCGGTACGGGCGTCACACCGAGTCCAGAAGACGCGCAAGGCGTGCATGCCGATATCCGCCAACAATTGCATCGGTTGTTTGGTGATGTCGCCGAACGAGTTCGCATTCAATACGGTGGATCCGTGAATTCGAAAACAGTGGCCGCGATGCTCGAACAACGTGATATCGACGGTGCGTTAGTGGGCAACGCTAGTCTGAAAGTCCCAACGTTCCGCGAATTGCTGGACAAGATCTCGCCCTAACTCTGATGCGAACGTCGAGCGTGAATCGTGGTCCGATCGGCGCAAACTGCGAAAGTTTGCCCGATTCGACGTACGGATGCAAAACGTGAAGGCCATTCCAGGTTGGTGACAGACCGCCCGTT
>SKVE01000566.1 GCA_007129635.1 Planctomycetaceae bacterium | reverse complement strand
TCGATCGAGCCTGTTCGAAATCGCCGGCGAAGCACTGAACGGTGTGAATGGACCGGTTCGAATCATCTGTAACTCGGAACTCGATCCCGAGGACATTTCGACTGCTGCTGCGGCGCAAGCTGCGATGCGACGCAGTTGGTGTTCGGGACGTCCGGAGGATGCACCCGTCGATGCGCTGCCTCGTTACAAGGCCCTCTATACGGCGCTGACGTCAGGAAAACTGGAGGTACGGGTCTTGCCCGATTCAGCTTTCGGTCTGATCCACGGCAAAGCGGGCGTGATTCGCTATGCGGATAAGCCTGCCACGGCATTTCTCGGCAGCGTCAACGAGAGTGCCACTGCCTGGAAAATGAACTACGAATTGCTGTGGGAGGATGACTCGGCCGAAACGGTTGCTTGGGTTCAAGAGGAGTTCGACGCCCTGTGGAACGATCCGCGAGCCATGGACCTTTCGTGTTGTCCGTTCATTGTCCAGGACATCAAGCGAACCATCGACAGGCGAGTGATTGAACCACCGGAGTTTCAGCAGACCGAGGACCCGACGGCTGCGGCAGCCACGGCCGCTGTGGAAACGCCCGTGTACCGCCGAGAACTGGGGCTGTGGCCGCATCAGAAGTACTTTGCCAAGCTGGCGCTCGAGCGTCATCGACTGGGCGGTGCGCGATTGGTGCTCGCCGATCAGGTTGGGCTCGGCAAGACGGTGCAGCTCGCGATGGCTGCCCTGTTGATGGCGGTCGATGATCCCGATGGCGGGCCGATTCTGGTGCTTGCGCCAAAGCCGCTACTACAGCAGTGGCAGGACGAGTTGATGGAGTTATTGCTCGTGCCTTCGGCGCGATGGACGGGCAGATCGTGGATCGACGAGCACGATCTCGAATACCCGTCGGATGGTGTTCGATCGTTGGGGAAATGCCCACGGAGAATCGGCTTGGTTTCTCAGGGGCTGGTGGTGCGCGGCATGCCGGAAGCAATTCGAGAATTGCTGAGTCGTCAGTACACGTGCGTGATCGTTGACGAAGCCCATCGTGCTCGCCGACGAAAGATCCCCAAAGTCGACGCTGGCAACGACGAGGTCGATGAACGCGCCGACCCGAACAAGCTCATGGCGTTTTTGCGTGATATCGGTCCAAAGACCAAGAGCATGTTGTTGGCAACGGCAACGCCGGTCCAGCTTCATCCGTTGGAAGCATGGGATCTGTTGCACACGCTTTCTTACGGCAATGCGGGCGTCTTGGGTGGCTGGACGCGGACGAGTCCCTGGTTTCAAGCGAGCCGTTGCCTGGCAATTGCAACCGGTCAGCAAACGGTGCCAACCGATCCAAACGATGGCTGGCAGTTCGTTCGCGACCCTTTGCCGGCGCGAAGCGAAGACAATGCACTGGATCGCATTCGGCGAAACATCGACGCCGATGACAAAGTCTCGCGTGCGCCGTGGCGAGCTGAAGTTGCTGCTTGGTACGGACGCCGCATCCGAGGGGCTCAACCTGCAGCGTCTCGGAACGCTGATCAACATCGACTTCCACTTCCACAGCATATTGACCGCGTTGAATCCAACGCTTCCGGGTTTCTCGTCGCTCTTCCATCGCCTACTCAACAAAATAAACGGTGACCAACATCGCTCGACGGCTCTCCGGCAGCCAAGCCCAGATGGCCTCGACTTCGGTACCATCGACTACCGCGATTCTAACCCAGCCGAGGAAGGTTTACAACCAAAGCCACCGCATGGCTGCGTTGTTGCCGAGCCTGAGCCTGGGGTCAGGTCTTGACTTATATTTTATTGTCTTCGTTGCCATAGCAAACTGTGCGCGTCCGCTGAGTTATCACTCAAGACCCGGCGTCAATCGTTCTGGCTTCTTCTGTCGGAAGGTGTAGATGAACGTATTGCGCTCGTGGACCGGTCTGGGTTCCGACACATCAGCACCCTGTTCGAGCAAATAATGCACTATGTCGAATTTGGCTCCATTCATCTGATTTGGATCACACACTTCGCAGCTTGCGGACCAGTTCGTCCAATTGTTCCTCGGGCACCTTCTGACCGCGAAGCGTGCGAAACAGGATCGGCAGCTTCTCCACGACCGATTCGTCTTCCAAGATTTCCGGCGGAATTCTGCCGGTCTGTGCCGCCGCCAAATCGAAGAACGTGTACCACTCGTCCGAAGCTTTTTCCAGCTTCAACAGAGCGATGTAAGGTCAACACCGGACATCCTCCAAATCTCGCGGTAGGAACAGACAAGAGGAGTTTTCGCCGCGCTAACTCACCAGCATGCACCTTGCGCTGACAACGCGTGCCGGTAAACAAGAGACGTGTGGACGGCTTCGATAGGTGGGTGGCACCTATTTTGTTCCGCTTCCCGCTACCGTTTAGAGAAACTCGATTCGGTTCATCATTTCTTCGGCCGAAAAAATGGTGGCATACTCAATGAGCCGCCGCACGGTCTCGCCAATTCCAATCTTGCCCTGAGCCGCATAGATCACGCCCCAGTGCTCCCGTCCCGTCGCCGTCCAAAGGTTGGCAATGCTCAGGAAGTCGTGATCGTGCGTGAAGATGACCGCGTGCTCCTGGCATGCGTAAGTCCACTGTTCTTCGT
>SKVE01000312.1 GCA_007129635.1 Planctomycetaceae bacterium | reverse complement strand
GCCAAACAAATCACCACGCATTTCCGACATTTGTATGACTACGGTCTGGCCAAGCGAGCGTTCTGATGACGGGAGAGATCCTGCAAGCTCCACGGGCGTTGCCGATCCGAGCCGATTGTTTGGTAGTAGGCGGCGCGTTATGATTCGGTTCGCGGGACCACCGGTCGGGTACGGCCCGTTCTCCACTCGAACATCTTGGGAGGCATATCACATGTCCGCAAAGACGGTAAATCGTCGGCGTTTTCTGGAGACGTCCGCTTGGGCCGCCGGGGCTGTCGGCTTCGGGTGCACTGGCCTGGCGAAAGCCGATCCTGAACGGGATTCGGTACAGATCGATGCTCCGATCCACGGCGCGGTGCTGAATCGACATCATGGCAAGGTGGTCGATGGCGGATTGCAGATCAAGGTGCAAGGCACGGCTGCTGCAGAACGGCAGATCGTTGTCAACGGCGTCACCGCTCGACGTGATGGTAGACGGTTCGAAGCACAGATCGTGCTGCGCGAGCACGAAACGGATGTCCTGGCCTCGGCGGCCGATTTGCCGGACGACCGGGATGGCGTGCGGGTGGTGTGGGATCGTAACTCGCGGCCCCGGTATCGATTCGCCTTCGACGACACCAGCTTCTGCTTCCGCGACATCTGGCAGCAGCAGTATCGTTCGCTGTTCGATTGCTTCTTCCTGGGCATGCTGCGGGACTTGCACGAGAAGTACCGCACGAAATTCGTGTTGAACATCTACTACACGACAGCGGATGAGTTTGACTTGACGAGATTCCCCGACCGCTACCAAAGCGAGTGGCGCGACAACGCCCATTGGCTGAAGCTGGCATTTCACGCGCACGCCGATCAACCGGCCAGGCCTTACATCGACGCCCCGCCCGAGCAACTGATCGCCGATTTCGACAAGGTACGGGACCAGATCTACCGTTTTGCCGGCGAGGACAGTTACTCGCCCACCACGATCGTCCACTGGGGCGAAGTGCGGCCCTCGGCGTGGAAGCCACTGGCCGATCGCGGTGTGAAGGTTCTGAGCGGTTACTTTGTACGGCGAGGCGATGACTGGCCCGTCAGTTATCGGATGGACCCGGTACGCGCCGAATACATGTCGCGTCATGATGCGCTGAAGGATTTCCCCAGCGGGATCGTGTTTTCCAAAATCGATATGGTCGTCAATACCGTTCCGCTAGACGCCATCGTTCCCCAGTTGGATCAGATCGGGCAGGATCCCAACCAGTCGGAGATCATCGATCTGATGACGCACGAACAGTATTCCTGGCCGTTCTTCTCCCACTATCTGCCCGACCATGCTCAGCGCATTGAAACGGCCATCCGTTGGGCGACCGAGCGAGGCCACCAGCCCGTTTTTCTACACGAGGGGTTCCTGGGCCTGACCGGTTGAGGACCGGCGGGTTCCTTACCCGCCGGTCTCCTTTCGATGGGCTATGCGGCGCTCAGGTCAACGTGAAATCGGGCAAGGGCACGATCTTGCCGCCCTGCTCGGTCGATTGGTGAGCGCAGATCCCGACGCAGGTCCAATTGGCCGATTGCACGGCGTTGGGCCAGGGGTCGCGGTCTTCCACCAACGCGTTGACGAATTCGTTCACCAGATGCGGGTGCGACCCGCCGTGCCCACCGCCCTGGATGAACGACAGGTGCTCGGCATCCTGGATCGTCTGGGTGAACGGACGGATCGGCTCGGGCAACAGGTGCGCGTAATCCGGGACCTCGATCGCCGACGGGATCTCGGGTTCCGGCTTCTTGGCGGTGTGCAGCACGTGCGACTGGCCTTCGACCAAAGTCCACTCGAAGCTCTTCTTCGTGCCGTAGACATCGAAGCTCTCGCGGTACTGTCGAGCCGTGTCGTACAGAAAACGCCAGATGTGTGCCGCGACGTCCGAATCCTTGATCTTGATATGACAGGACTCGACCGCATACGGATTGCCCGATTTCTCGCGGATGTCGTCGCGGACCGTCCCCGACCCAAAGCATGACACGTATTCGGCACAACCGTTCAGCAACCCCAGGCAGGGGCTGACCACATGCGTCGCGTAATGCATCGGGATCATCCGCTCCCAGTACTCCGGCCATCCATCCATGTCCTGTGGATGCGATGCGGCCATGTACTGGATCTTGCCCAATTCGCCCTTCTCGTACATCTCTTTGATGAACAGGAATTCGCGCGAGTACACCACCGTCTCGGCCATCATGTACTTCAATCCCGTTTCTTGCACCAGTTCGACGATCTGACGGCATTCGTCGATGGTGGTCGCCATGGGCACCGTGCACATGACGTGTTTGCCCGCCTTCAGCGCCGCGATGGACATCCAACCATGGTCGGGGATCGGGCTGTTGATGTGTACGTAATCCACCTCGGGATCGGCCAGAACGTCATCGTAGTTCGAGTACCGTTTGTCGATCCCAAAGGCGTCGCCGATCTGGTTCATGCGCTCGCTGTTCCGCTGGCAGATGGCGTACATGTTGGCGTGGGGATGCTTCAAGTAGATCGGAATGAATTCCGCACCGAAGCCCAAGCCGATGATCGCCACATTCACTTTCTTGCCCGTCATGATCGCTCCTCGCTAGTTCAGTGGTTGGG